>JASJBY010000343.1 GCA_030066245.1 Gammaproteobacteria bacterium | reverse complement strand
CCGATACCAGCGAATACGATGGCAAAATCCGCGGCCTCGCCGGATCGCAGGCGCGCGTGACATGCGATGTCCACTGCCATGCGGTCGTGGGGTAGCCCTCCGCCGGAGAACAGGGGCAGTTTCTGCCCCCGAACCAGACTGTTCATGAGGTCCACGGTGGTTATCCCGGTCTCGATGAATTCCCGGGGCGCTTCCCTCGCAATCGCCTTGAGGGGCAATCCGTCGATGCGCAGACTCCGTCGGGCGGGAATGGGAGGACCACCGTCGATTACCTGCCCCACGCCGTCGAAGACCCGGCCCAGAATACCGGGGCCCGTGGCGAAGTGCAGAGGCGAGCCGAAGAAGCGCACCCGGGTGCCGGCCAGCGCCAGACCCGCCGTCGAATCCAGCATCTCCAGGATAATGAAGTCCTCATCCACCGTCGCAACCCGTCCCAGCCGCCGCCGACCGTCAGGCGCCTCCACCTGCACCGCCTCGTTGAGGCCCACGTCGACGGTGCGACGTAGATAGAGCAGCGGCCCATCCACCTGAGTGGCGACATTCTCCGCACTGAGCCTAGCGCGCATCTGACCCACTCATCATGTCTCAGCGACCGGCTGCCGCTCGGCGTCGTCCGTGCCCGAGGCCGCCTTTTCAAGGAGCTGTCCCATGGTCTTCTCCATCTGCTCACCCAGGGCCGAGAAACGTTCTCCCTCGTCCTCGCCGATTTCCTCGCCCATGCGCAGCAAGCGTCGGTACACCGGAGCCTCGGCCAGCGACTCCGGCGCCACGCCGGCCTGGATGGCTTCTTCAGCCAACTCCAGGAAGCGCCCGAGTAGAAGCATCATGGCGGCCTGCTTGGCGGGCGACGCATGGCGGTCCACGGGCGAGTATGCCGATTGGCGCAGAAACGCCTCGTTTACCATGTCGGCACACAGCAGAACAAAGCGCTGCCGAGGCGGCATGGCATCTTTGCCGATGATGCGCGCCATGCGCTCGAGGCGTGCCTGCTGCTCCAGCAACTCCAGGAAACGGCGTCGCAGTTCCTCCCAGCGCACACAGCCCTGCGCCTGCCACCAGCCGGACATGGCAGTCGCATCCACGCTGTAGGACTGCAGGGGATGGATGGCGGGAAAGAAGCGTGCGTGAGCGCGCGCGGCATCCAGCACCCACAGGCTACGCACATAGCGGCGGGTGTGCGTCGTCACCGGCTCGGAGAAATCGCCCGAGGGAGGGCTGACTGCGCCCATCAGCGTGACCGAACCGGTCTCACCCCCCAGCGTCCGGACCCTGGCCGCCCTTTCGTAGAACTCCGCCAGGCGGCTGCTCAGATAGGCCGGATAGCCACCCTCCCCGGGCAACTCGCCCAGTCGGCCCGAGACCTCGCGCAACGCTTCGGCCCAACGGCTCGTGGAGTCGGCCATCAGAGCCACGTGCATGCCCTGGTCCCGGAAATACTCCGCGACGGTAACGCCCGTGTATATGCTGGCTTCCCGAGCTGCCACGGGCATGTTCGAAGTGTTGGCGATGATCACAGCCCGCTCCATGAGCAGTCGGCCGGTGCGGGGATCTTCCAGCTGCCCGAACTCCTCCAGCAGTCCCGCAATCTCATTCCCGCGCTCGCCGCAGCCTACATAGACGATCACGTCCGAGTCACACCACTTGGCCAGCGTCTCAAGCAACACGGTCTTGCCGGTGCCAAAACCGCCCGGTATGGCGGCCTTTCCGCCCCGGGCGAGCGGAAACATGCAGTCGAGGATCCTCTGCCCTGTAAGCAGCGGCTCATCGGAAGGCAGGCGTTCCGCGGCCGGCCGGGCCGCCCGCACGGGCCAGATGTGGCGCATGGCCACCTCATGAATGCTGCCCGACGAGTCACGAAGCCGCAAAACTGTCTCGTCCTCGAGAAACTCCCCCGCCTCTGCCACGCTGATGACCTCGCCGGAGACGTCCGGGGGTACGAGACAACGCTGGCCCGGGCCTTCCGGCGGCTGCACGGTGGCAAAGGGGGTGCCAGCATCGAGCTGCTGTCCCACGCGCACGACCGGTGTGAAGGGAAAGCGCTGGCCGGCCGCCTCCTGATAGCCTGGCTGCACGTAGGGATCTGCGCTCTCCCAGGCCGGCCGCAGGAGGCCGTCGAAGACCTTGCCCAGCAGTCCCGGTCCCAGTGCGACGGCCAGAGGACGACCTGTGCCAAGGATTTGCGTACCCGGGCGCAGTCCCGAAGTATCTTCGTATACCTGGACGACAATCTCGTCCTCACGTAGTCGTATCACTTCTCCGAGCAGGCCTTCTTCGCCCACGGAAACGGCTTCTCTCAAGACAAACGCTCCCTCTGGCCGTGCCCGCAGCACTGGACCGCTGACCCATCGCGTAGATGCGGTGCTCATTGCACCGCCTCCTCGCCCAACCCGGCCAGCAGCTCCGCGTCGACGGCCTGGGTATCGGCGAGCAGACCCACCACGGTGGCGTCCAACGACGTACCACCGGTGGAAATGAAGAGTCCCGCCCTGAGGCCGGGATCGGCTCGAAAGCTCACCTCTCTGCCCCGGGCCCTGGAGACCAGGGTGCTGCGCTCAGACTCGGGCCAGTCGGGCGGGTGAACGACCATCAAAGGCCCCGCCGGCAGACTGGCGAGAGCCCGCGCAGCGGCCGCCTCTATCCACGAGCGGCGGCTATCCGCCCGGCTCCAGCGGCTCATCAACGCCTCCTCCAGTTGCCCGCGGGCGATCCTGAGCAGCGCCCAGCCCAGGCGCTGGCGATGTTCCCGCCGCCGCGTATCGAGCTCCGCCTCGGCTCCGCGGATGCGCAACGCAGCCCGCTCACGGGCCCGCTCAACGGCATGATGCACCCGCTGGCGCGCTTCGCGTCGGGCACTGTGCAGCAACGCCGCCGCCTCCGTCTCAGCCTCCGCCTGCAGCCTGCTGCATTCGGCGGCGCGGTATTCCTCCACCAACGCCAGCAGCGCCTGCTCCTGCTGCCCGAGGCTCATTCGACCAGCCCCAGCTGGCGGCGCAACCCAGCCCCCAAATCCGGCGCGATCATGCGGCCGCGCATATCGGCAACCACCAACAGCAGTGGGCGCAGGGCCGCCTGCCACCTCCTCAGCTCGGACTCGGGCACGTAAGCCGCCAGCTCCGCAGTGATGACCACCAGGTCGGCCATCTCGCGAGCCTCGCGCAGGCTCGCTGCTTCCTGTCCCGGCATTGGCGTCTCGGTACGGAAGCCGGCCAGGCGAAACCCGGCCGCGCTCAGCTCGTCGCCGACAAAACAAGGGCGTTTCATCAAACCAGCCGATTCAGGATAAGGATGGAGATGATCAGCCCGTAGATGGCAATGCCTTCGGCCAGACCGACGAATATCAGCAGACGACCGAAAAGCTCCGGTTTCTCGGCGAGCGCGCCCATGGCCGCGCTGCCCACGCGTGCCACCGCATACGCCGCCCCGATGGCTGAGAGGCCGGCTGCCAGCGCGGCCGCCATGAAGCCCCATCTCCAGATGCCGGGGTCGAGGGCCGCTGCCACCTGGGACGACTCATCGGCCAGAGCACCGGGCAGCCAGAGCACCGCCGTGCCGACGGTCGCCAGGACACCCGCGCCCAGGGTCAGCACCAGGGCAAGCTTAGCTTGGGGTTTCATAGGACTCTCCTTCGATAACAGCGGACGGCGGGCGCAGTGGCCGGAAGGGGCGGCCCTCGGCGCGCAGGAACCGCATGAAAAACTCGAACAGCACCAGGCGTGTCGTCTGCACCGAGACTACCAGCGCCTCCAGCAGGATGACCAGCAGATTACCCAACAGCAGCACCATCCCGGCCAGCCACCAGACGTCAGCGGCATCCGCGAGCGTGACTATCGCTGAGGAGAGGCCGGCATGGGCGAGCGCAAAGGCGCCGACTCGAGCGAACGAGACGGTGTTCACCAACAGCCGCAGCGCATCCTCGACCAGTTTGCCGGCGGCAGTCAGCATTCCCCGAATGCTCGGTTCCTGCCAGACGAAGCCAGCCAGGAACCACGCCATGCCCGCCACGGCAATCAGCTGCATATGCTCGCTGATGAGGCTGCCGGCGGCCCCGAGATAAAGGGTCAGAAGTCCGGCATCCTGCAACCACCACTGCCGGGACTCCCCCCGCCAGGCAGCCTCCAGGGCTCCAAGGACCTGGCCAAGCGTGAGCAGGGCCACGCCGAGCACAAGGGGCACGGTGAGCACGGTCACCGGCGCCTGCAAAGGGTGCAGCCAGAGAGCAGGCAACAGGTCTTCACGACTGAAGACGCTTCCGAACAGCAATCCGAAGACCATGGCAGACAGGCCGGCCGGCAGCAGCAGGCGTGCCAGCGGCCAGCGCTCCTTGAGCAGCCATCCGGCCACGAACAGAACCAGCCCCTGTCCCACATCACCGAACATGTAGCCAAAAAGCAGGGGGACCAGAAACGCCAGCCACGGGCTGGGATCCACTTCGTTGTGTCCGGGTATGCCCAGGCCCCGAGAGAACGTCTCGAAGGGCCGGACCCACCAGGGGTTGTGGAGCACTTGGGGAGGCTGCCGGCCCGGAGGCGTTGCCGGGAAGTGCAGCAAGGCCCGTACACCCCCCTTCTCCAGCGCACTCTCCAGGCGTTCGCCAGACACGTCGCTGGTCCAGCCGGTTATCCAGGCCAGATGGTCGCTGGCCGGCAGCGCACCGACGCGAGTTGCGAACCATTCCAGCCACACCAGATCCCCAAGCACGTTTTCCAGGGAGAAGCGCTCGTGGAGTTCGTCCAGCCGACGGTTCACCCGCGCTGCTTCGCGCCGGCTTCGTGCGAGACGTCGCGACACCGAAACGGCCGCCTCGCGGGGCTGGCCTCGCAGCCAGGACGGCCATGCCAGAACACGCCCCTTCAACAATCTGACTTCGTGGTGCAGACCCCGTAGGTCGTCGGCGGCGGCGATGACCAGCAGGCAGTCGCGTTCCGCGTGTCGCATGCGCAGAGCGAGGGCCGGGGCCGGCGGCGCCAGGCGGGCGTCAACGGGCATAACGGCGAGCATGCGGTCGAGGACCGGACCACAGGAAACGAGCATCGGGAGATTCAGCTTACGCCTGACCGCACAGCC
>JASJBY010000342.1 GCA_030066245.1 Gammaproteobacteria bacterium | reverse complement strand
GTGTGCTCTTCGAACAGGCTGAACAGCTTCTCTCGCGCCGGCACTTGCTCACCGTTAAAGACCCGTCGGGACGTCTGCTCGATGACGCGTTCAATGAGCGGCGTGTAAGGCCTGGAAGGAAACCGAGTCCAACAGATGAAACGCCAGCTCCTCGTAGCTCAGTTGACGGTGTTGTTTCAGTAACGCACAGCGCAACACCGACTCCGCCGTCATCCCTTCCCGTCCCGTGTCCTGCAACTGCTTTGTGCCCAGATCCTCGGCCACCCACGCCAGCAGCTCCGGGTGCTCATCGAGCCAGGCGGACATGGCCTGTAACTCGCGCCCGATCTCGTGTTCAGCGAAGACCTCGAATATACTGGTCTGGGCGGTGCGGATCTTTCGCATTTCCCCTCCTGTCGTGTTGCTGATCTGTTGGAGAATCAGTGGTTTGAATTTCCATTAGATCACAACACGCAGGAGATTTCGATCCCTTCTGTGCAAAAATCCCTCGCCCCATCAAACCCTTGGCGTTTCTGGACGAACACTAGATAAGGACTTCGGTCCGTTCTGCCTCAAGTTCTGCACGTATTTCCCGTACAACGCCAAGCTGTGCCTGAACGGTAGCGAATAAGCCAAATGCCAGTTGCGCAAACGCGGCATCGCCTTCGAGGCCCTGGACAACGGCGTGCGCCGCTGTGACAACCCCCAGACCCTACAGATATTTACAACGCCCTGGATGCGCGGAGAATCGACCGCCTGCTGCGCAAGTGGCTCAAGCGTCTGCCCCATCCCTTCGCCCAGCCGGACCGTCGCGCGGGGTGCCGTTATGAGCTGTCCGTCCTGCAAGCGGAGTTCTTCCTCACCCAGGTCCTGGACCGGCCGCTGAGCGGGCGGGCGTTCTTCGAGGACGTCATCCGGACAACGCGCCCGGGCTGGTGAAGTTCATGTTCCCCAACAAGCACTTCGTGTTCGTGCACGACACCCCGAACCGCGAGCTGTTCGACCGCACCGAGCGCACCTTCAGCTCGGGCTGCATCCGTATCGAGAACCCGTTCGACCTGGCCGAGCTGCTGCTCGGTGAGGACCCGGACTGGACTCGTGCGCGTATCGACGAGGTCATCGCCTCGGGTGAGACCACGCCGGTGACGCTGCCGCAGCCGCTGGAGGTGGTGCTGCTCTACTGGACGGTGGACCGGACCGAGGACGGTGGCGTGCGGTTCAAGCCCGACATCTACGAGCGCGACCCGGCCGTGCTCGAGGCGCTGGAAGCGCCGTTCTCGTTCACGCCACCGGAGGGGAAGTCGGCGCGGGCGAGCGAGTAGGGAGAAGGGGTGCACAAGAGACGGCGGCAACATGACGGGATAACGGGGACATGCTGAGTTTCCGCTTCGAGATTCACCATGTCCCCACGTCTGCCTACCGGTGTATCGCGGTCGCCGCGATGCGTCGGTCGATCCTGTCGACGACGTCGAGGTAGGCGGCGGCTTCCAGCCCACCGTAGCGCCGTTCGAACTCGTCCTGGCGAAGACCTTCCTCCAGACCCCGGATATCGGGAAAGAAGCGCGACTCGTCGTCTCGAGCGGCTAGCACGGTCTGCACGCGCGAGGCGCTGCTCCGTTCGGTCGCCAGCACCGCGAACTGCACCCCAGCGCGGTCGGCGGCCAGATCCACGAAGCTGAAACCGGAGCCGCGGCGGCTTCCGCTGTCGGCCAGCTCCTTGAACTCGCCGATGGCATAGGAGATGCCGCTCTGGGCGAGGATCTCGAGCCCGGCCGAGATGATGAAGTGCAGTCTGAGATCGTAACGTCCGGCGAGATTCACGCCCCCGCGTCGCGGTGGCCGTGCACGTGTCTGGCGGACGCGGACGTCCCCGATGAAGGCCTCGAACCGCGGGTCGCCGAACGCCATGGCCATCGCCAGGATCAGAGCTCGGTTCTCGGCCACCGGATCGGCGGTCAGAGAGCGTCTGCGCGCGAGGGTGAACAGCGAACCCATGTACCAGGCGAGGGAGACGTTCTGGCTACCCTGCTCGCCCACCAGCTCCAGTATTCGTCCGTAGTAGACGGCGACGGTGTCGGGATCGCCGAGAAGGGCGAGCTGGTCGCGGACCTCGCCGAGCCCCTCCTGCGCGGCCCGTAGACGCTGGCCCATCTCGGGCGCCGCGATGAGACCGACGCTCACCCGCCCCGGTCCCATGCTCACGTTCTGCACCGCGTCCAGGAGGTCGCTCCCGCGCCCCTGACCGAGGAACACGTCCAGCCCGAGCCTCAACGCCGGCAACGCGATCCAGCCCGGGACCTCCGTTCGCCCGAGGGTCACGTGGCTGATACGCAGTCCCGACCGCGATGGGACCACGCCCACACCCAGATTGACGTGCTCTCCGAGGGGCGTAGGGCTGATACGTACGGTCGCCGCCGCGTCCAGCCCCGAGCTTCTGATTATCACCTGCGCCTGCAGACGTTCGATTCCCCGTCCAGCGAGCGCTAACAGGCTGTTGAGCTCGCTCTCGGTGAACCTGACCACGGTCGGTCCGCGAGACTTGGCGACCTGCGAACCTGTGCGATTGATGAGCCGCGTGGCGCGGGCGGCCTGCTGCGCGTCCAGCGGCGCGCCCTGGACCACGCGTGGCTGCTCCTCGATCACCGCGAGCACGACCAGGAACGGCGTAGCGACCAGAGCAAGGAAGGCGAACCCGAAGACGAGCAGGAGCAGGCGCGCTAGCAACCCTCGCCGTCGTCCGGTGCCCCTTCGTCGTCCGTTTGCTGCCATGTGTGCGATGGTCGTGGATGTCGTCGGCAGAAGGTATAGTCGGTATAAACGCCCTTTTTGCGGGGTCCATCGAGTATCCCCAGCTCGTAAGCCTTTCGTCAATGCGCCCCGCAACGCGATGTCAGCGGGAGTGCCGCCCCTCGATTGGTGAGATCGCCCCCAGACCGGAACGGTTTTCCGTCTCGCGCTGACCCGCAGGCCGAGGGGTCTCCTGCCGCGCCCGCAGGTATAGCAGCCAGGGGGGCGCTCGCGGGATAGCAGGCGTATCAGTGGAACAAGCCCGCCTGGGGCGGCGCCCGGCACGGCGGTTTTCGAGAACCTTTCGCCGAGGCACCTTTCGCATCGCGGTGGGTCTGGCTAGGCCTTGTAGCCCTCAACCATGCCACCCCAATCTCCTTTGCCGCACTCTGAAAAGCCCCAGAATAAAGCTCGTATCGCCTCTGACGAGGTGAGATTCGGAACTCTTCGCGAAGAAACGCACCTGGAGTACGCTTTGCTGATGGTAAAGACGCCACTCCAGAGACTTTTTTTTTGAATGACTGCATTGCAAAAGAACCCTGATGCCGATGTGCAATGGCGTTTCTGATCCAAGTTGCCTATTGAATATGAGTCCGATTCGTCGCGGAGACAACAGAATATGGACGACCCCCACTTATGAACAAAGAACCTAGTTCTGCAGCCTTACTTAAGCTCGCAATAGAGATGTGGTTGGTCTCAGGAATCGGTGCGTATGATCGGACTTTATAGTTAAAAACCCTGAGCCTATACGACGGGATGACGTAACAAGGGGGAGACTCATGCTTGTAGAGAGTCTGACAAAGAACACGGTGGACTTGAAAGGGTTCGTGTCCTGTCCGTGGTCATGGGCGAAGGTGGCTTGCTGGCGAAACTGGGTCCCGATGGCCGTTACCTGCCGCGTTGCGGGTGCTGTGGAGAGCAGGCCGCTTATCGGGATACCCGGCCGGTGCGGCGGTTTCGGCACGTGCCGCTATGGGGCATGGCGATGACGCTGGCCTATGCACCGCGGCGCATCCGCGAGAACCTTGATACCGGCCGTCCAGACCAAGTGCAACTGATTTTCAACCGCGGGGTGACGCGCCGCACCCCGGGACGCTCTCGCACCCGCGTCATTACCGACGGTGTCACCCCGTCGCTGCACGTGGACTACAAGCACTGCCGCATCAAGCAGTACCACAAGGAAGGTCAGGCCCTGCGCACGGAAACCACCATCAACGATACCCGTGACTTCGCCATCGGCCGACGGCTGCACAACCTGGCGGCGCTGCGCCAGGTCGGCTTCACCGCCAACCGACGTCTGTTGGACGTCCAAACGATCAGCCACGACTGTGCCCTGGGCGAAGATGATCTGCAACGCCACCAGCGACCCGTGGTGGTCGACGGGCAGCCCGCCTCGGCGCTGCGCTTTGCCGTTACCCGTGTCCTGGCCTTGATGCAAGTTCTGCTGTTGTTCGTCCTGTCGGCCCGCGGCTTCTCCAACCGCGACTTGCGCGAGCAGCTCGCGCCCCTGCTGGGCCTCGCGCCCAGCCAACTGCGCCCGGGCCAGATGACCTGCGACCTGCGCCGGCTGCGATTACACGGCCTGATTGAGCACATCCCTGACACACACCGATACCGACTCACGGCACAGGGACTCAAAACCGCCATGTTCTACACGCGCGTCTACAATCGCATCCTGCGCCCTGGCCTGGCCGTGCTTAACCCACGCACCCCTGAGCAACCCACGCCGCTACGCCGACGCTTCACCGCGATGAACGACGCCATCGACTCTTGGTGCGACCAGGCAAAACTCGCCGCTTAAAAACTTGACTCAATGCATCAAGACCGGATGAATCAAGGAATCTAGCGCCGTATGCGCTATGGCCGACCTGGCTTGCTCACCTAGGGGCTGCTGCACCAACACAACTCCCCGCTCCAGCGCGCTGGCGAAAGGCGTCACGACCAGCGCGACCACCAGCCAGCCCCACGCGGCCAGTAACAGACGCCCTCTCCCGGTATCCCTCGCCATTCCCTCGCCCTCCGGCCACCCATCCTACCCCATGACGGTTTCGTACCGAAACAACGGGTGCGGTAACCTGGTGACATGCCCCACCAGCCCCACACACTCAGCCACGTCGGCGACTTCGACCCCGCCAAGTGCACTATCTACACCTAGCGCATCAAATGCTCGCGTCAGCGCCGCCTCGTCAATGAAGCGTGCCAGCCTGCGTATTCCACTGAATCCTGCCACCCAGTCCACGTGAAGGCTGCCATCCAGACCACGTCAAAGCTGCCACCTATCGGAGCGTAGCGACGCGG
>JASJBY010000038.1 GCA_030066245.1 Gammaproteobacteria bacterium | reverse complement strand
TCGATGTTCTTCACCGCGCTACCCGACAGCACCGGATGGGTGCAGTAGGCGACGACCTTGGCGGCGCCGTTCTCCTTGAGCGCGTAGGCGGCCTGGCAGAGGGTGCCCGCCGTGTCCACCAGATCGTCGATGAGCACGCACACCCGACCCTCCACGTCGCCGATGATGTTCATCACCTTGGCTTCGTTGGGGCGCGGACGACGCTTGTCGATGATCGCCAGATCGGCGTCGTCCAAACGTTTGGCGAGGGCGCGGGCCCGGACCACGCCGCCCACGTCCGGAGAGACCACGACGATGTCCTGCTGCTTGTACTTGCGCCACACATCGCCCAGCAGAATGGGCGAGGCGTAGACGTTGTCCACCGGAATATTGAAGAAGCCCTGGATCTGGTCGGCGTGGAGATCGACGGTGAGCACCCGATCCGTGCCCACCACGCCGATCATGTCCGCGACCACCTTGGCGGTGATGGGGACGCGCGCAGAGCGAGGGCGGCGATCCTGGCGTGCGTAGCCAAGATAGGGGATGACCACGGTGACCCGCTCAGCTGACGCGCGCCGCAGGGCGTCGACGATGAGCAGCAGCTCCATCAGGTTGTCGTTGGTGGGGGCGCAGGTGGACTGGACCACGAACACGTCGCGACCGCGGACGTGCTCCATTATTTCCACCATCATCTCGCCGTCGCTGAAGCAGCTGGCGACCGCGCGGCCCAGAGGGATGCTGAGGAAATGGGCGATGTTCTCCGCCAGGGGTGGGTTGGAGTTCCCGGCGAAGATCATCATCTTGCTTCCGTCAGGCACGGGCAGATCCTCTCTGCAGGTCGGTCCGTCGCGGGCAAACAGACTGGTTGGCTGGGGTGCCAGGATTCGAACCTGGGAATGCTGGGACCAAAACCCAGTGCCTTACCGCTTGGCTACACCCCATCAGAAACGGTGTTCACCGCCGCGACCCTAGCCGCTGTCGGCGTCATGCAGGGAGGAGTGATTTCTGCCCCTCGATACAAAGCCGGACCAGCAGTCGGGGAGCTGCTCGTGTGCCTCCCTGGCGGCTTGCTCGCTGGAGAATGCCGCGAACACACAGGCCCCCGTGCCGGTCATTCTGGCCGGAGCGATGGCTGCCAGCCAGCGAAGTGCCTCATCAACGGCGGTGTACTGATGTCGGACCACGGGCTCGCAGTCGTTTCGCGTGTTTGCCATGAGCTCGCGCACGGCCGACGACGCGCCCTGTGGACGCGGCCCCAGAAGGGGCGCAGGTATTGTCATCGGGGCCGTATGGCGTGTCAATTCCGGGGCTGCGAAGATGGCGGCCGTGGACACCTGGCAGCCCGGGTTGACCACCAGGTACCAGGGTTCGTCGAGGACCACGGGTGAGAGGCGTTCGCCCACCCCTTCGCCCCAGGCCGCCCGGCCCTGCACGAACACGGGCACGTCGGCACCGAGCTCAAGCCCCAGATCCGCGAGGCGGTCCTTCGGCAGATCCAGCGCCCAGAGGCGGTTCAGGGCCACCAGGGTGGTGGCCGCATCGGAGCTGCCGCCGCCCAGGCCGCCGCCGACGGGCAGGTGCTTCTCCAGCTCGATGTCCACGCCGAGAGACACTGCGGCCGCCGCCTGCAGGCGGCGCGCCGCCCGCACCACCAGGTTCTGCTCGGCGGCTACCTGGTGCAGGGGCGTTGTCAGCCGGATGCGGCCGTCGCGCCGCACGGCCAGGCGGATCCGGTCGCCGATCTCCAGGAACTGAAACACCGTCTGCAGATTGTGGTAGCCGTCCGCTCGGCGTCCGGTGACGTGCAGGAACAGATTGAGCTTGCCCGGTGCGGGCCAGGCCTTCACGGCCGCTCCAGCTCCCACCGGTTCACCACCACGCGCATGGCGAGTCCCTTGTTGTGGAGCTTCAGCTTGGTGGGCAGCGCCAGCGGTGCGTCGTCTTCGTAGCGCTGATAGTCGATACTCCAGCCGGACTGACTCAGATGCTGCAGCCGTCCGCTCACGTCCAGGCGATGCTCCGGCGGAGGGCCGTAGGGATCGTCCAGCCCGGTCATCCAGAAGCGCAGTCCCTTGACCGGCACCGACCAGCCCAGGGTGTCGGAGAGCAGCGACTCGGGATCCACGGCACGGTAGATCCTGTCCTCCGAGGTGCGCAGCTCGACCCGCGAGTCGTCGCCGGCGATCTGCAGCGTACCCTGGCCCAAGGGGGCAATCAGGCGGATCCGATACTCGGCCTGGTCCTGAACCCAGTGCAGGGTGGCTGACCAGGCTTCTTCCTCGGTGCGTATGGCGACTTTGCCGGTGGCGGTCCAGTTGGTGAGGCCCGCGAACCGATCGCGACGCTCCTGCCAGGCGGCTTCCGGATCGGCGACCTTAGGAGGGGCGGAGGCGCACCCGGCAAGCAGCGCGGCCAGACCGACGCCCAGCAGTCGCCTCACGGGCCGAAGCGTTTCATCAGGTCGAGCAGCCGCTCGTCATCAGGTGTGGTCTCCAGGGCGGTTTCCCATACCTGGCGTGCCCCGGCCTTGTCCCCCGTGACCCACAGGACTTCCCCCAGGTGGGCAGCGACCTCGGCGTCGTCGCTCGCCTCGGCCGCGCGACGCAGATACTTGAGGGCCTCTTGATGGCGCCCCAGGCGGTAGAGGACCCAGCCCATGCTGTCCAGGATGTAGTAATCGTCGGGCTTCAGCTCCAGGGCCTTGGCGATGAGCTCGTAGGCTTCCTCGTAACGGTCGGTTCTGTCCGCGAGCGTATACCCCAGGGCGTTCAGGGCCTGAGCATTGTTGGGCTCACGGGAGAGGATGCTGCGCAGGTCGCTCTCGAGCAGCTCGAGGCGGCCCATCTTCTCGGCCAGCATGGCCCGGGCGTAGAGCAGGTCGCTGTTGTCCTTGTGCTCCTTGAGGGCGTGGCCGTAGACGGCCATGGCTTCGTCGAGCTTCTCCGCCTCGGCGAGAAGCTCGGTCTCCACCAGGTAAAGGCGCACGCTCTCCTGCACGTTGCGGGTGCGGATGCCGTGCAGCTGCTCGCGGGCCGCGTCTAGCTTGTCCTGCTTCGCCAGCAGCACGGCGACGCGGATGCGCGCATCCATCTCGTGCTGACCCTCGTCCACCCTTCGATAGCGCTCGATGGCCAGGTCCAGCTCTTCCCGTGTCTCGGCCAGCTGCCCCAGATAGTATTGAGCGGTTTCCACCTGCTGATTGCGGCGGATGAGCTCCTCGAACTGCTTCTCGGCCTCCTCCGGCCGGTTGGTCTGGAGAAGCAGCAGAGACAGGGCGTAGCGCACGTCCGCATCGTCGGGCTTTTGCTCCGAGAGGGTTCGAAACTCGGTCAGCGCCTCGTCGAAACGCTTCGCGCTTACCAGCAGGCGGGCGTAGGCCATGCGGTAACGGGTGTCGCCCGGCTCCAGCTCCAGCAGGCGCGCCAGGTATTTCAGCGCGTCCGCGGTCTTCCCCTGGTCCTGGAGCACTTTCGCATACAGCAGGATGGCATTGCGGTGTTCGGGATGATCCTTCAGCAGCTCGGACAGCAGCTTGGCGGCCAGGTCCAGGTCTCCGGCGCGAACCGCCAGGCTTGCGTGGGCCAGCTTGCCGTCAGGATCATCCGGCCGCTTTTCCTGGTACTTACCCATCACCTCCAGGGCTTGTTTCTTATCCCGTTCGCGAGACAGCATCTCCACCATCAGGCCGTTGGCCTGCTTGGGAGTGACGTTGAGCATGGCGAACAGGTTGTCCAGCTCCCGCACGGCCTCGTCGGTGCGTCCCTGTTTGAGGTACAGGGAAACCAGGATGCGCCGTGCCTCGTGGCTCTTGGGAGCGATTTCGATCCAGAGCTCCGCGGCCTCCATGGCGGCGGCCTCGTCACGGGCGAACACCGCAATGCGGGTTGCCCTCTCCACGACTTTCGGGTCGCGGGTCGCCTTCGCCACCTCCCCGTAGTGCTCGACAGACAGATCCAGCTGGCCTCGATGACCCGCCATCTCAGCCACCAGCAGCTTGTAGATCAACTCCCGGTCCAGCTCGCGTCCGGGTGGCTTGGCCGCTGTCTCGGCGGGTTCGGCGGCCTGGACTTCGGTCGCCTCGTCCGTGGGCGCCGGACGCATGTTCGCGCAGGCACCGAGCGTCAGCGCGAGCAGGCCGATGAGGGGCACCCTGATGTGCGTGGCCGCAAGGCCCGAGCAGCGTCCGGACGCGGCCCGGCGCGCTGAATTAATTCTATTTCGTGATGTCATTTCGAGTGCCTTATCGTCGGCCGTCACTTGGAACCTAACCCACAGAACAGGCGCGCGCAAGCTCGCAACTCAGCGCCAGCCTTCCTCCCGTGTCGAGGCCGATTTCCTCGACTACCTTTCCGGTGAGGGCTTCGACAGCTTTGCGCCTCGCTTGTATTCAGACAGGGTATTTCCCAAAATCTCCGTCAGAGCGTCATCAACTGGTCAAGATGTCCTTGTTTGCGTTAGGAATCAATCACAACACGGCGCCAGTCGCCATACGTGAACGGGTAAGCTTCGGGCCGGAACGGGTGATCGGGGCCTTGCGCGACCTGGTCTCGAGCGCGCGTCTCGACGAGGCCGTCATCCTGTCCACCTGCAATCGCACGGAGCTCTACTGCGGCGGACACGGTGACCAGGCCGACGGTGCCGTGGACTGGTTTCAGGCCTATCACCAGCTCGGGCGGGAGGAGATCCGTCCTTATCTCTATACCTTTGATACCCAGCCTACCGTGCGGCACGTGCTCCGCGTCGCCAGCGGCCTGGATTCCATGGTGCTGGGCGAGCCGCAGATTCTGGGCCAGGTCAAGGACGCTTATCGTACGGCGCAGACCGCCGGTACCGTCGGCAAGCTGCTCGGCAGACTCTTTCAGCACACCTTCTCGGTCGCCAAGCAGGTGCGCACCGACACGGCCATCGGCACCAGCCCTGTCTCCGTGGCCTTTGCGGCCGTGCGCCTGGCGCAGCAAATCTTCGACGACATGGCGAAGCAGACGGCGCTGCTCGTCGGCGCCGGCGAGACCATCGAGCTGACCGCCCGCCATCTGCACGAGATCCACACGGGACGGCTCATCGTCGCCAACCGCACCCTGGCCAACGCCCAGCGGCTCGCCGGCGAGTTCGATGGCTTTGCCATCGATCTATCGGACATACCCGCCCACCTGGCGGAGGCGGACATCATCATCACCTCCACCGCCAGCGAGGAGCCTGTCCTGCGACGGGCGAGCGTCGAGGCCGCCATCCGCGCCCGCAAGCACAAGCCCGTGCTCATGGTGGATGTCGCCGTGCCGCGGGACATCGAGCCCGCGGTCGGGGAGCTGGACGACGTATACCTGTACACGGTGGACGACCTGGAGGAGGTCATCGAGGAGAACCGCCGCTCCCGCCGGCAGGCGGCGGAGCAGGCGGAAGAGATCATCGACACCGAGGTTTCTCACTTCATGGGGTGGTTGCGGGCCCAGGAGGCGGTGAGCACCATCTGTGCCTACCGGGACTCGGCCATGGCCGTGCGTGACGAAGTCGTCGAGAAGGCCCAGCGCATGATTGCCCGCGGTGACGATCCGGAAGAGGTGGTGCGTTTCCTGGCCAACACGCTGACCAACAAGCTCATCCACGAGCCCTGCAGCCAGATGCGCCAGGCTGGCTCCCAGGGTCGCTATGAGGTGCTGGACGTTGCCCGGGAGTTCTTCGGCCTGAAGAGCAAGCGAGACGACTCCGCCTGAGCGGGCCCTCATGGCGATGAAGCGCTCCATCCGGGAAAAGCTCGAGAATCTCAGCGATCGCCTTGCCGAGGTAGGGGGGCTGCTCGCCGACCCGGGGGTGATCGGCGACCAGAGCCGCTTCCGGGCCCTGTCCAAGGAGTATGCGGAGATCAACCCTGTCGTGGAGTCTTTCCGCGAGTATCTGGGCAATGCGCGCGACATGGAGGCCGCCCGTGAGATGGCCGCGGACGCGGATCCTGCCATGCGTGAGCTAGGCCAGGAGGAGCTCAAACGGACGGAGCAGCGCCAGGCGGAGCTCGAGAGCGGACTGCGGATCCTGCTGTTGCCCAAGGACCCGGCGGATGCGCGGAACCTGTTCCTGGAGATTCGCGCGGGCACGGGGGGTGACGAGGCGGCGCTTTTCGCCGGCGATCTGTTTCGCATGTATGCCCGCTACGCCGAGGCCTGCGGCTGGCGCGTGGAGGTGATGAGCGAGAGCCCCGGCGAGGTGGGGGGCTACAAGGAGATCATCGCCCGCGTCATCGGCGACGGCGCCTACTCGCGGCTGAAGTTCGAGTCCGGTGCCCATCGCGTGCAGCGCGTGCCCGAGACCGAGTCCCAGGGGCGGATCCACACTTCCGCCTGCACCGTGGCAATCATGCCGGAGGTGGACGAAGTGGAGCAGATCGCCGTCAACAGCGCCGACCTGCGGGTGGACACCTTCCGCGCGTCCGGCGCGGGCGGGCAGCACGTGAACAAGACCGATTCCGCCATTCGCCTGACCCACCTGCCCACCGGCATCGTCGTCGAATGCCAGGACGAGCGCTCCCAGCACAAGAACAAGGCCCGCGCCATGGCCCTGCTCCAGGCCAAGCTGCTGCAGTCCGAGCAGGATAAGCAGGACGCCGAGCAGGCGGCGCAGCGCAAGAGTCTCGTGGGCAGCGGCGACCGTTCGGAGCGCATCCGGACCTACAATTTCCCCCAGGGCCGGATCACGGACCACCGCATCAACCTGACCCTCTACCGGCTGGAGGAGATCCTGGAGGGCGGGTTGAACCAGGTGATCGATCCCCTCATCGCGGAGCATCAGGCAAGCCAGCTCGCGGCCCTCGGCGAATAACTCGAAGGGAGGCCGCCCGGTGGCCGAGCACACCATAGCCAGTGCCCTGGAATACGCCTCGGGTCGCTTTAGCGGCGTTCACGATTCGGCCACGCTCGACGCGGAGGTGCTGCTCTGCCACGTTCTGGAGCAGCGGCGCGCGCAGCTCTACGCCTGGCCGGAGCGGGTTTTGACAGCATCCCAGTGGCGAGCCTTCGAGCGTCTGGTGGCCCGCCGCGAGAAGGGCGAGCCCGTGGCCTATCTGACCGGGCGGCGCGAGTTCTGGTCCCTGCCGCTGCAGGTTTCCGGGGACACGCTGATACCGCGACCGGAGACGGAGCTGCTGGTGGAACGGGCCTTGGAGCAGGTGCCGGCCGCGGCGGCATGGCTGATTGCGGACCTGGGCACCGGCAGCGGCGCCGTGGCCCTGGCCATCGCCCGGGAGCGCCCGGCCTGCCGGGTGCTGGGCACGGAGACCTCCCCGCAGGCCTTGCACGTAGCCCGGGGCAATGCGCGTCGCCTGGGCCTCGCCAACGTCAGCCTGGTGCAGATGGACTGGTGTCGGGCGCTCGCCACGTCCGGGTGTCACCTGATTGCCGCCAACCCGCCCTATGTGCCCAGCGGCGACCCCCACTTGGCGCAGGGTGACGTGCGCTTCGAGCCGCGCCGGGCCCTGGTGGGCGGAGAAGACGGCCTCGACGCGATTCGCGTGATTGGCCGTGAGGCAGGACGTGCATTGCGCAGCGGCGGCGTTCTGCTCCTGGAGCATGGCCATGACCAGGCACCACGGGTGCGTGATTTGCTGGCCGATCAAGGCTACCGGACCGTCAGGTCTTATCGCGATCTGGCCGATAAGGAACGAGTCACCCAGGGTTCGGTCCCCTAGATCAGCGGCTTGGGTGAGCGTCGGCAGCGTTGCCCGGCCTCGACGGTGGGGGCGTTGCCCAAGAATCGTCGGCCACAGGGGCTTGTCTCGGGGACGCGGCTGTGGCTTGATATACGAGCGCCTTTCGAGATCGTCCCATGATTCGGAGTACCGAGGACCTCACAAAGCGACGGGACATCGATTTCCAGGAGCCGCACCCGGATCCGAGGCAAGCACACTCGGCCGCGATGCTCCTGCGTAGCGTCCAGGGCGTGCTGGAACTCGAGCCCGTGTCGTTCACCTTGCTGCGCATCGCCTACGACATTCGCTGTATCACCCTGCTGGAAATAGAGGAAGGGCTGACGGCGGCGGGCTATCATCTCGACAACAGCCTGTTCAACAAGCTGCGCCGCACCATCTGCTATTACGCCGAGGAGACGCAGCGGGCCAACATGGGCTGCGAGCAGGGCAGCAGCAACTGCACCCGGCGAATCTTCGTCAACCGATACAACCAGCGCGAGCACGGCTGTCGGGACGAGCGACCCCAGCACTGGCGGCGCTACCTCTAGCTCGGATAGACACTCTCCGCTGGATCACCGGGTGCCCTTGCACCAGTGCTGCCCGCAAAACGTCTCCGGCCGCCTACCCCGGCGAGCAGCATGGGTGGCCTCGCCCCCGCTATGCTTGAACGCAGATGAAACAGGTTGTGTTGCCACATCGGCTGGTGGAACAGATTCTCGGGCATGTGCTCACCAGCCCGTCACAGGAAGTTTGCGGTCTGGTCGGTGCAATTGACGGTGCGGCGGTCAGCACCTACCCCGTGAACAACGTGTCGCCGGAGCCCGACTGCCGCTTCGAGATGGATCCGAGCCAGCAGATTGCCGCCATGCGGGTCATGCGGGATGCCGGAGAAAGCCTGTTCGCGATCTACCACTCCCATCCCCAGGGGCCGCCCGCACCCTCCGCCGTGGATGTGAGCCTGGCTGGCTACCCGGATGCCCTGAGTCTCATCGTGTCCCTGGCCGACCGAAGCGTGCCGGAGGTGCGTGGCTACTACGTACGCCGGGGTCAGATAGAGGAAGTCAGACTGCAGATGCCGGACTGAATATCTGAGTGTCGTGTTACGCGCAAGCGTCGAGTGATGGGTGGCCGGGGTCTGCAACGGGCCTCCACCAGTCGCCTTTCGCGAGTCCCGCCGAAACCCCGGCAGTGCTGGAAACTAGCTTGAGTCTACGCAGAGCGTTTGTGCGTTTACGCGGGAGCCGCCGCTGGCGGTGTCGGGGCTAGCCGACCCGGGGTTGGCGCTTGAGGGGTCGGGGGACGTCGTCCTGGGCGCTCTGCTTGCCGCTCCACGCCAGGTTCAGCTCGCGCGCGGCCCGCACGTCGTCCAGGCGCCGCACGGGCGTGGTGTAGGGTGCGCCGTGGACGTACGCCGGTCGGGTTCTGGCTTCTTTCTCGATCTCGATCATGGCCTCTGCGAAGCCATCAAGGGACTCTTTGCTCTCCGTCTCCGTGGGCTCTATGAGCAGACACTCGGGGACCAGCAGCGGGAAGTAGGTCGTGGGTGCGTGGTAACCGAAGTCCAGCAGGCGCTTGGCGAAGTCCATGGCATTCACGCCCACCTCTTTGGCCTGGCGTTTGAGAGTGACGATGAACTCGTGGGTCGCGCGCCGCTCCGGATAGGCCAGCTCGAAGCCCGCCTGGCGCAGGCGCGCAGCCAGATAGTTGGCGTTGAGGGTCGCGAACTCGCCGACCCGCACCATGCCGGTGCGCCCCAGCAGCCGGGCGTAGATGTATGCCCTTAACATGATGCCCGCGTTGCCCATGAACGCGGACAGGCGGCCGATGCTCTGGGGACAGTCCGGCTCGGTGAGCCAGCGGTAGCCGTCGCCGTTCTCGCCCACCATGGGAATGGGCAGAAAGGGCAGCAGCCGTTCGCCGACACCCACCGGCCCTGACCCGGGACCGCCGCCGCCGTGGGGGGTGGAGAAGGTCTTGTGCAGGTTCATGTGAACCACGTCAAAGCCCATGTCGCCGGGGCGCGCCTTGCCGAGTATGGCGTTCAGGTTGGCGCCGTCGTAGTAGAGCAGGCCGCCGGCTTCATGCACCACGGCGGCGATGTCCTCGATGCGCCGCTCGAACACACCCAGGGTCGACGGGTTGGTAAGCATGATGCCGGCCGTCTGGCGGCCGACCGCCTCCTTCAGGGCGTCCAGGTCCACATCCCCCTGGGCGTCCGTGGGGATTTCCCGCACCTTGTAACCGCACATGACAGCCGTGGCCGGGTTGGTCCCGTGGGCCGCGTCCGGGACGAGAATTTCCGTGCGCTCGTCGTCGCCTCGGGAGTCGTGATAGGCGCGGATCATGGCGACCCCCGCGAACTCTCCCTGGGCCCCCGCCATGGGCGCCAGGGACACGGCCAGCATGCCGGTGACCTCCTTGAGCATTTCCTGAAGCTCGAAGAGACAGGCCATGAAGCCCTGGCTGTGGCTTGCGGGCGCCGCAGGGTGCCGGTCCACCAGTCCGGGCAGCATGGCCAGAGTGTTGCAGGCCCTGGGGTTGTACTTCATGGTGCACGACCCCAGAGGATAGAAATGCGTATCGATGCTGAAGTTTGCCCGCGACAAGCGGGTGTAGTGGCGCACCGCCTGCAGCTCGGAAACTTCCGGGAGCGCTGGCGGGTCCTTGCGCAGAAAATGCTCCGGAATGTCGGCGGTTTTGCCTGCGTTCGGCGCGAGGTGGCTCCCGGCCCGCCTTCCTGCTCTGGAGTGCTCGAAGATCAGCATGCTGTCACATCCTCTACCCGCAGCGTGGCGGCGATCATCCGAGGGACGCGATGGCCGCGTCGTAATCCGGCTCCTGACCAATCTCCGGAACCAGCTGTGAGTAGACGACCTGGTCGTTCTCGTCCAGCACAAGCACCGCCCGTGCCGTGATGCCGGCCAACGGCCCATCCTCTATGAGCACGCCGTAGTCCTTGGCGAAGTTACGCGAGCGCATCATGGACAGGGCGACCGCGTTCTTGATCCCCTCTACGCTGCAGAAACGGTCCGAGGCGAAGGGCAGGTCGGCTGAGATTACCAGCACCACGAGATCCCCGCGATCTCTGGCGGTCTCGTTGAAGCGTTTGGTCGAAACGGCACAGACCGGCGTATCCAGGCTGGGAACGATGTTGAGGAGCTTTTTCTTGCCCGCATAATCCGCCAGGTTGACGTCCTTCAGATCCGTGGTTACCAGCCGAAATTCCGGTGCCTTGGTGCCGACCGCGGGCAAATCGCCGTTGGTGTGGATGGGATCGCCCTGCAGGGTTACTGTCGCCACTTTTTCTCTCCTTGGTTTGTCGTTTATGAGCCTGGCTGTGAGTGACAGGCCGGTGCGTTCAACTTGGTCAGGATACGCTGCAGGTTGTCTACATAGCGATCCACGTCCTCGGAGGTGCGTTTTTCGGTGGCGCACACCAGAAGACAGTTCTCCATGTCCGGAAAGTCACCCTGCAGGTCGTAGCCTGCCAGCAGGTTCTGTGCCGCCATGGCCCTCAGCACGCCGCCCACCGGTACGTCGAAACGCAGCACCGCTTCGTGGAAGAACGGTCCGTCGAAGACCAGGTGCACCCCCTGCAGGGTGCTGAGCTTGTCCAGAAGATAGCGGGTGTTGCGGTGACTCGCCGATGCCGCTTCATGGAGCCCGGTCGAGCCCAGTATCGCCATGTGGATGGTGGCCGCTGTGACCATGAGGCCCTGGTTGGTGCAGATATTGGAGGTGGCCTTGGAGCGGCGAATATGCTGCTCGCGCGCCTGCAGGGTCAGGGCGTAGCCGGTCTTGCCGTCCACATCGACGGTACGCCCCACGATGCGTCCCGGCATCTGGCGCATGTGCTGGCGCCGGCAGCACATGAAGCCGAAGTAAGGCCCGCCCGAGGAGAGCGGTATCCCCAGGGGCTGGCCCTCGCCACAGGCGATATCCGCCCCCGCCGTACCCCAGCGCCCGGGCGGTGAGAGCAGCGCGAGCGCGACCGGGTTGACCACGGCGATGACCAGAAGTCCGTTTTCGTGGGCCCAGTCGGTGAGCTGGTCGACGTCTTCCAGCTGTCCAAAGAAGTTGGGTTGGGGCACCACCAGGGCGGCGTAGTCGTTGCCTGCGTGCTCGGCCAGGGACGCCGGATCGATTCGCCCCAGGGCGCCGTCGTGGGGAAGGTCAATCAGCCCGATATTCTGATTGCGCACGATGCTGTCTACGACCCGGCGATAGGTCGGGTGCACCGTGGTCGGCACAAGTATCCGTCGCGACGCCGACTTGCGGTTCGCGCGCACCGCCATGAGCACGGCCTCTGCCAGCGCCGAGGCGCCGTCGTAGAGAGACGCGTTCGACACCTCCAGGGCGGTGAGCGCGGCCATCATGCTCTGAAACTCGTAGATGCACTGCAGCGTGCCCTGGCTGGCCTCGGCCTGGTAGGGCGTGTAGGCGGAGTAGAACTCGCCCCGGGTGGCTACTTCCCAAACGGCGGCTGGAACGTGATGGTCGTAGGCGCCCGCGCCGATGAAGCAAGTGGCGCCGGCATCCTGGGCCGCGCGCGCCTGCATGAGGCGCGTCACCTCGATCTCGCTCAGCCTGTCGGGTATCTGCTCCAGAGCACCGCAGCGCAGGTTTTCCGGGATTTCGTCGAACAGCTCCGCGATTGAGCCCACCCCGATGGTGGAGAGCATTTCGCGAACGTCGCTTTCGGTGTGCGGGATGAACGGCATAGTGAAGTCCTATGACAGCGGCCGTAGACCGAGATTCCAAGGCCCGGGGTCAACGGGCAACGGCTGGTGGCCGTCGTTCTCAAGCACCGGCCAGGCGAAGGCCGGACATGACCGCCTGGCTGTGTGCAAGGGGCCTAGGCCATTGATAGGCCATAAACAAGCAGGGAGCCCGGGTCGCGGATGCCTGCCGGTCGCGTGCCGCCAAAGGCAGCTCGCTCTGGCTACTCTTCCGATTCGGCAAGCTCCTTGTAGGCGGCGGCGTCCATCAGTGCCTCCGCGGCGGCGGGGTCGGTGGGCCGAATCTTCACGATCCAGCCGTCGCCGTAGGCATCCTGATTCACGAGCTCTGGTGCCTCGCTCAAGGCTTCGTTGACGGCGAGGACGTCGCCGGCAAGGGGACTGTAGACATCGGATGCCGCTTTCACCGATTCCACGACCGCCATTTCCTCCTTGTCCGCCACCGTTCTCCCCACCTCGGGCAGCTCCACGAAGACCAGGTCGCCCAGCTGCTGTTGGGCGTGATCCGTGATGCCGATGGTGACCGTGCCATCGTCCTCCTGGCGCACCCACTCGTGGGTATCCACGTAGCGCAGCGTTTCCGGTACCTCGCTCATATTGCCATTCCCCGTTGTTTCGATTTCATCCCGCTCGTCGCTTGCCCCGACGGCTTTCGCGGGAGCGCTTATACGCACACTTTGCCGTTGCGCACGAACGGTGGCTTCACCACCCGGGCCGGGATGCGTCGGCCCCGGATGTCCACCTCCACCCGGTCGTGCGTAGCGGCCGGCAGGCGAGCCAGTGCGATGGAGCAGCCCAAGGTGGGTGAGAAGCTGCCACTCGTGATCTCCCCCTCGCCTGCGGTGCTGAACACACGCTGATGATCGCGCAACACGCCCTTGGCTTCCAGTACCAGGCCAAAAAGCCGTCGTTTCACACCCGCGGCCTTCTGGGTCTCCAGCGCCTCGCGTCCGATGAAATGTCGGTCAGCGGGCTGCCAGGCCACGGTCCAGCCGAGATTACTCTCCAGGGGCGTTGTGTGCTCATCCATGTCCGAGCCGTACAGGTTCATGCCTGCCTCCAAGCGCAAAGTGTCCCTGGCGCCCAGGCCCGTGGGCGCAACACCCTGCTTGAGCAGCGCGTGCCATAACTCGGGTGCTGCCTCGGCGGGCAGGACGAGCTCGTAGCCGTCCTCACCGGTATAACCGGTGCGCGCCACGAACCAGTCGCCCTGCTCCGCTGCGCTGAAGCGGGCCAGCTCTTCGGCCTGGGCAGCGAGCGAAGCGTCGAGGACCGCGTGCACCGCCTGCCGCGCTTCGGGCCCCTGCACGGCGATCATCGCCAGGTCGTCCCGCTCAGCGACTTCGACGCCGAAATCCAGGGCGTGGTCGCGCAGCCAGGCCAGATCCTTGTCGCGGGTGGCGGCGTTAACCACCATGCGAAAGCTGCTGGGGCCGCGGAAGTAGACGATGAGGTCGTCGATAACGCCACCCCGTTGGTTGAGCATGCACGAGTATAGCGCTTTGCCCGGCTCCTCCAAGCGCGTCACGCTGTTGGCGAGCAGGCAGGCCAGATAGTCCTGGCTGCGCTCACCCGACAGGTCCACCACGGTCATGTGGGATACGTCGAACATGCCCTTGCCACG
>JASJBY010000341.1 GCA_030066245.1 Gammaproteobacteria bacterium | reverse complement strand
GGGTGCCGACGGCCTCCGGCTCGACTACCCGGCGGCACGCACCCGGGGTGTCGGAGGCGGTGTCCTGTTGGCCGGTCTGGCGTTCATGGGCGCCCCCCTGTCCGCCGGTCTGCCCGGCAGCGCCGCGCCGTCCCCGGTCATGCTGGCCGGCGCAGGGTTCTTCCTTCTGGTGTTCGGCCTGGCCGGCCTCGCCATGAGCGTGCTGGGCGCTTACTTGATGGGCAACAGCCTGCAGGTGCAGATCTCCGGTCAGGGTCTGGTGACTCGCCGGCGATTGTTCGGTTTGCCGTTCCGTGCCCGTCACGTGGGCACTGACGAGGTCACGGGCGTGGACCACAATATCACCATGCAGAGTGGCCAGGGTGCCCGGGCGGCAGTCCGCTACACCATACGTGCCCGCCTGCGCGACGGCAGCAGTCTGTGTCTGGGGGACGGCATCAAGGGCCGTCTGCTGGCCGACCAGGTGCTGCACCTCATCAGAGACGCCGGCCGTCTCGGCGAGCCCCCGCCCTCCCGAGCACGGCTTCGGAAAAGCCCAGCGGCGGACCATGCGCCGCAGCCATTCGTTCGCCTGAAGCGCTCGGCCCGCGTGCTGGGGGCGCTCATGGCACTTGCGGTGACCGCCGGTTTCGCCGTCGCGTTCCTGGGCCTGCTTTCAGGCTGAGGAGCCCCCTCTCCCTTGCCCTCTCCCCCGTGTTCGGGGGAGAGGGGAAGAAGGGAGAAGCGGGCAGCGGGCGGCGGGCAGCGGGCAGCGGGCAGGAAGAGGTCAGAAGAGGGCAGGGGGCAGGGAGCGGAGGGCAAGGAGAAGAGGAGAAGTGGCCATTCGTGGGCTAAGCCGTCTCACCACTCACCAGTCACGATTCACGAGTCACCGCTCCGCTTCACCAGTCACTGCTCACTGCTCACTATTCACGATTCACGAGTCACGAGTCACGAGTCACGAGTCACCGTTCCTCCTGCCCTCTTCCCTTTGCTCCTTTCTTACTGACCGCCGACCGCCAACCGCTGCCCGCTTCTTCTCTCCCTGCCCTCTGCTCCCTTCTTACTGACCGCCGACCGCTCGCCGTCGCTATGCGAGACTCTTGGAGACCACCTCGTAGGTATCTTTGGAGATCTCCTCCGCGGCCGCCACCCGCTCCAGCTCGGCGCGCATCAGTTGGCCGCGGGCGGAATCGAAGCGGCGCCAGCGGCTGAGAGCGCCGATCATGCGGGCGGCGACCTGCGGGTTCAGCTTGTCCAGGCGCAGCACCTGGTCGGCCAGGAAGCTGTAGCCGGCGCCGGAGGCGTCATGGAAGCGCACGCCGTTGGCATGGCAGAACGCGCCCACCAGGGAGCGGACGCGGTTCGGGTTTTTGATGTCGAATGCGGGGTGCTCCAGGAGCTTGCGTACTTCCGCCAGCGTGCCGGGCAGTCTGGACAGGGCCTGGGCGGAGAACCACTTGTCCACGAGCAGGGGATCGTCTTTCCAGCGGGTGTAGAAGCTGGACAGGGCCTCGCCGCGCTCGGGGCAGTCGCAGTTGGTCAGGAAGCTCAGCGACGACATGGTGTCGGTCATGTTGCCGGCATCGTTGAACTGGTCGAGACAGAGGCTTCGTATCTCGGGCGTCTCCAGCTCCATGAGGTAGCCGAGGCACATGTTCTTCAAGGAGCGCCGGCCCATGGCCTCGGGGCTCATGACGTAGGGCCCGTCTTCCAGGTTGGCGTGGAAGACTTCACGGAACTGTGCTTGCAGCTTCTCGGCCAGGGTCCGTCGCGCGAAGAGACGCGTCGCGTGGATGCCATCCACGTCCACGGTCTCCATCTGCTCGGCGAGATAAGCCTCCGAGGGAAGTGCCAGGGTTTCGGCCTTCAATGACTTATCCAGCGCCTGGTCCTGAAGGACCTCCGCGTAGGCGCCGACCAGATGCTCCGGCAGCGCAAGGGTGCGCCGCTGCTGATGGTCGGCCACCAGATCCAGAAGGCACTTGAGGGCCAGCCGCTGGCCCGCGTCCCAGCGGTTGAAGGGATCCGAGTCCTTGGCGAGGAGCACCGCAAGCTGCTCGTCCGTATAGGCGGCGTTCAGCTTCACGGGCGCCGAGAATCCGCGTAGCAGGGAAGGCAGGGGGCGTTCGGCGAGGCCGGTGAAGCGATACACCTGCTCTGCCTCGCGAAGTTCCAGGACCCTGCTGGCATCGCCGGCGGTGATTTCTCCCTCCAGCCTGAGCGGCACCTGGTCGCCCTGGCCGTCCAGCAGCGCCATCGCGACCGGCATGTGCAGGGGCTGCTTCTGCTCCTGGCCGGGGGTCGGCGGCGTTGACTGCCTCAAGGTCAAGGCGTAGACACCGTCGTCGGCGTCGTAGTCGTCTTCCACGGTCAGCTCGGGTGTGCCGGCTTGGCTGTACCACAAACGGAACTGACCCAGGTCGACATCGTTGGCGTCCTCCATGGCGCTGACGAAGTCGTCCGTGGTCACCGCTTGACCATCGTGGCGCTCGATGTAGAGATCCATGCCCTTGCGGAACCCTTCGCCGCCGAGCAGGGTGTGAATCATGCGGATCACTTCGGCGCCTTTCTGATACACGGTGAGGGTGTAGAAGTTGCTGATTTCGATGTACGAGTCAGGTCTCACCGGGTGCGCCATGGGGCTTGCGTCCTCGGCGAACTGGGCGGTCCGCAGGTGCCGTACGTCGCTGATGCGCTTGACTGCACGGGACGCCATGTCGCAGCTGAACTCCTGATCGCGGAACACGGTAAGCCCTTCCTTGAGACTGAGCTGAAACCAGTCACGGCAGGTGACCCGGTTGCCGGTCCAGTTATGGAAATACTCATGGCCGATCACGCCTTCCACGTTCACGAAGTCAGTGTCCGTGGCCGTTTCGGGACGCGCCAGCACATACTTCGAGTTGAAGATGTTGAGGCCCTTGTTCTCCATGGCGCCGGCGTTGAAGTTGTCCACCGCCACGATCATGTAGATGTCCAGATCGTATTCCAGCCCGAACGTCTCCTCGTCCCAGCGCATGGCGTTTTTCAGGGAGCGCATGGCGTGGTCGCATTTCTCGGCGTTGACCGGCTCCACGTAGATGCGTAGCGCCACCTGGCGCCCCGAGCGCGTGGTAAAGCTGTCTTCGATGGTGACCAGATCGCCGGCCACCAGGGCAAATAGATAGGAGGGCTTGCGAAAGGGATCTTCCCAGCGCACCCAGTGTCGGTTGCCCTCGGACGTGCCGGAGTCCACCGGGTTGCCGTTGGAGAGCAGCACCGGGTAGCGGTCCCTGTCCGCGACAATGGTCGTGGTGTACCGGCTCATCACGTCAGGCCGGTCGGGGAAGTAGGTGATCTTGCGGAAGCCCTCCGCCTCGCACTGGGTGCAGAACATGTCCCCGGACTTGTAGAGCCCTTCCAGGGAGGTGTTCTCCCGGGGATTGATGCGGGTTCTGGTGGCCAGCGTGAAGGCGTCCGGCACATCGGCGATGGTCAGGTCCTCCCCGGCAATCCGATAGCGTTCCGGCGGCACGGATTCATCATCGATGAGGAGCGACTCGAGCTGCAGATCGCAGCCGTTCAACACCAGCGGATGATTCCCCTGTCGCTCCGGGTTGCGCTTCAAGGTCATCCGACAATCCACGGTGGTGGCGTTCTCATCCAGGTCGAAGTGCAGATCCACGCTGTCGACGAGGAAATTCGGGGCCGTGTAATCCTGCAGAAAGATGGTGTTCGGGGCTTGCTCGCTCATGCCTCTAATCCCTACTGTTCGTTGGCTTCAGGCGCCGCGCGCGACGGTGTCGCTACCCTATCACAGGGCGGGTCAGCGCAACCATGGGACCGGGTGCCGGGCCGGAAGGTTCAGGCCGCTCCGCATTGTTTCCCCGGCCCGAGTCTGGTAATTTGTAGCCCCGTCTTATGGCACTCCCTCTACTGCCAACGCCGCCAACCCTCGCGGCCCTATCCGGTGACAGGAAGCACAGCCGCGCCGGCTGATCAGTAACTGCATGGAGCAGGCCATGGATAGCCAGGTTGTCGTTTTTTGAAAGGGTTCATGACGCGATACATTTTCGTTACCGGCGGCGTTGTTTCCTCCTTGGGCAAGGGCATCGCCGCCGCCTCCCTCGGCGCCATCCTGGAAGCCCGCGGCCTGAAAGTCACGTTGATCAAGCTGGATCCCTACATCAACGTGGATCCCGGCACCATGAGCCCGTTCCAGCATGGGGAAGTGTTCGTGACGGAGGACGGCGCCGAGACCGACCTGGACCTCGGCCACTACGAACGCTTCGTGCGCACCACCATGGGGCAGCGCAACAACTACACCACGGGCCAGATCTACTACAACGTGATCCGCAAGGAGCGGCGGGGCGACTACCTGGGAGGTACCGTACAGGTCATCCCCCACATCACCGACGAGATCAAGGCCTGCGTCCAGGGTGTGGCAGCTTCCGGCATGGACGTGGTGCTGGTCGAGATCGGCGGCACCGTGGGCGACATCGAGTCCCTGCCGTTCCTGGAAGCCATTCGTCAGATGCGTGTGGACTTGGGGCACGAGCGTTCCCTCTTCATCCATCTGACCCTGGTGCCCTACATTCCCTCGGCTGGCGAGGTGAAGACCAAGCCGACCCAGCACTCGGTGAAGGAGTTGCGTTCCATCGGCATACAGCCGGACATCCTGCTGTGCCGGGCTGACAGGCCCGTTCCGGAGAACGAGCGCCGCAAGATAGCGCTGTTCACCAACGTCGAAGAGCGGGCGGTCATCTCGGCGGTGGACGTGGACAGCATCTACAAGATCCCGCGCGCCTTCCACGAGCAGGGCCTGGACGACATCGTGGTGGAGAAGCTGCACCTGGATGCGCCCAACACCGATCTCTCCGAATGGGATCGGGTAATCACGGGACTGGAGAGCCCCACGGGTGAATGCACCGTGGCCATGGTGGGCAAGTACATGCACCTCACCGAGTCCTACAAGTCGCTCACCGAGGCGCTGGTCCACGCCGGCACCCAGACTCGCACCAAGGTAAACATCCGCTACATCGACTCGGAAGACATCGAGAAGACCGGCGTCGACTGTCTGCAGGAGGCGGACGCCGTGCTGATCCCCGGCGGCTTCGGCAGTCG
>JASJBY010000037.1 GCA_030066245.1 Gammaproteobacteria bacterium | reverse complement strand
CCGTAGCCGCTCGGGGCGCCGTAGCCGCCCGGGGCACCGTAGCCGCTCGGGGCGCCGTAGCCGCTCGGGGCGCCGTAGCCGCCCGGGGCACCGTAGCCGCTCGGGGCGCCGTAGCCCGTCGGGGCTGATGGACCTCCCTGGGGCTGATTCTGGGTGGGCGCCCCATACGCGCCTGCGGCCGGCATGGCCGGCGGCATATCCTGAGCCATTACCAGAAAAGTCGGGGCGGCAAGACCGAGTAACCCTGCCCACAAAGCTGTTCTCATGTTTTTCGAGCTCCTTGTTTCAGTGTTGCTTCCAACGCCTTGTCGCCGTCCGCATACCGTGCGCCGGTGGAGCTGGACGACCCGTATGGAGCGCCCATGGGGGCGCAGACTTACTGGCCGCAAAGCGCTGAATCGGCAGCAGCGTAAAGCATAGGCAGCGTGCAGACAACCGGGGCCCGGGGAAGCGCCGGCGCCTGTACGGCGCATGAGGCTCAAGACCACTTAGCGTTACAAACTCCCCGGCAAGAGCGTAACCAGTCGTACAAACCACCCCCAAGCCGCTAGTGAATAGCTGAGTTAATTCAACATGTTAACAGTTGGCACAATGATTGTTTACTGACACGCAGATATTTTCAGCATTTAACACCTGTTCAGGAGCCCCCCAAATGACAGTCAGGTCCCAAGGCGCGCTTGCCCTCGATTCACCCCCGGTAAACGACGCTGCTCAGTCGCGCTTCGAGCGCCTGGTTCACGCCCATTCCGCCGACCTTTACCGTTACGCCTTCTGGCTGTGCCGAGACCGGAGCACCGCGGAGGATCTGGTCCAGGAGACGCTGCTGCGCGCCTGGCGTGCTCTTGAGAGCATCCGCGACGACGGCGCCGCGAAAGCGTGGTTGCTTACGATACTCCGCCGCGAGCATGCGCGTCAGTTTGCGCGCCATCGCCCCAGGTTCGACGACGTGGAGACGGAAAACCTGCCGGCTTGGGACAGCGACGACAAGCGTACCGAGGCTGTCGTGCTCAGACGTGCCGTGGCCCGTCTGCCCATCGAGTATCGGGAGCCGCTGGTCCTGCAGGTCCTGGGCGGATACAGCACTGCCGAGATCGGCGCCCTGCTGAACCTGTCGAGAGGCGCGGTCATGACGCGCGTGTTCCGGGCCAAGCACAAGCTTCGCCGGATTCTCGAAGGCGAAACGCCGTGAGGCCCATGGACGGCAGCTCACCCGCCGCGCAGGGGCGCCACACGCCCTTGTGGCAGCCTCGCATCCTCCTTGTGGAAGACGACGCCAACCTGATGCTGCTGATCAGCATGCACATGAAGGATGCTGGATTCTGGGTTCATGGCGTGACCAGCTGCCGGCAAGCATGCGGCGTGAAACCGGCCGACTTCAGGCTTGCCCTGGTGGACTACCAGCTGCCTGACGGGGACGGCCTGGAGATTCTAAACCACCTGCGCTTGGCGGCCCCTGCCCTGCCCGTCGTCATCATGAGTGGCTGTGACGATAGTGGCCTGCCTGACCGAGTCCGCACGCTTGGGGCACGGGCCTTTCTTCGCAAGCCGCTGCACGCCGCGGATCTCGATAGGGCGCTGAGCCATCTTGAGGCGAGCCGGCTGGTCGGCGAAATCTGATGCCGCCCGCGCTCAACCGTCCCTTCGGGTTGCGCCGTCCTAGCCCGTTCGAACCCATAGTGTCGGCTCCTCTGGCGAGCACCCACCACATTCGCCATAATCTCGCGTTTCTCGTCGGGGGGGTTTGGCTCATGTGGTTCAAGAATCTTTGTCTGTTTCGTCTGACGGCGCCGTTCAACCTCAGCGCCGAGGACCTGCACGCGCGTCTTCTCGAGCGGGCATTCACGCCATGCGCCAGCACACAGCTGGAAAGTGAGGGCTGGGTGGCCCCCCTGGGAAGAGCCGGTGAGCAGCTCACCCATGCCGCCAACGGCTGCATCCTCATGTGTGCGCGGCGCGAGGAGAAGATTCTGCCGGCGGCCGTCGTACGCGAGCTGGTGGACGAACAGGTGGTCGAAATCGAAGAGCAAGAGGCGCGACGGGTGCGCCGCGGAGAACGGGACCGCATCCGGGACGAGATCGTACTCGACCTTCTGCCGCGGGCCCTGACAAGGTCCCGCCATACATCCGCCTATCTCTCGGTCGCCGATGGCTGGCTTGTAATCGACGCGGGCAGCCTGAAGGCGGCCGAGGCATTCGTCGCTCTGCTCCGCCAAACCCTGGGCAGCCTGCCGGTCGTCCCGTGTGTCACCAAGACTGCTCCTGCGGCCGTGTTGACCAGCTGGCTTGCCGATAAAGCACCGGCAGATATCACTCTCGGCGAGGAATACGAGCTGCGGGAGAGCGGAGATGATGGCGCCATCGTACGTTGTCGCCGCCAGGATCCGGAGGCCGACGAAGTGCAATCCCATCTCCGCTCAGGCAAGCAGGTCATGAAACTGGCGATCGCCTGGAGTGACAGGCTCTCGTGCGTGGTTGATACCGGGCTGCACCTGCGCAGGCTGCGGTTCAGCGACATAGTGGAGGAGGAACGTGCTGGTATCGAAACGGACGACGCGGCGGGCCGGTTCGACGCCGATTTTTCCCTGATGACGCTGGAGCTGGCTCGCTTCATTCCACGTCTTCTGGAGGTGTTCGGCGGCGAAGACGAACAGGCGTACGCTCCGGCGGAGCAAGCCGCCTGAGCGGACGGACGGCCGTTGGCGAGGGCTGTGCTGCAGCAACCAGGGCGCATCCCCGAAGCTGCCGGAGCAACCGGGAACACGCAGCCGGGCCGGCGCCGCCACCAAGCCTTTCTGTTTACCCCGGCTCGCGTTAGCATTGCGGGCGCTCTCCGCCTCCCGGGAGACGCGGAGGAAATACCGACAAGGAGTTACTGTGAAGAAGCTGGTTCTGCTGCTGGTGCTGTCAGTATCGGCCACCGCCGTTACGGCCCAGCAGGTCCGTTATGTCGAAGACTTCGTCAAGGTGCCTCTACGCACCGGTAAGAGCCTCCAGAATAAGATCCTGCGTATGCTGCCAAGCGGCACCCGTCTCGAGCTGCTCGAAGTGTCCGAGGAGGATGGTTACTCGAGGGTGAAGACTGAGCGCGGCGTCGAAGGCTGGATTCTCAGTCGCTATTTGATGGAGCAGCCGAGCGCCCGGGACAGGCTCGCGACGGCGAAGGAAGAGCTGGCTGCCGAGAAGGAGGCCGCGGAACGCCTTAAGCGCGAGATAGGTACCCTTCGCGCTCACGAAGCCGAGATCGAGCGCAGCAACCGGGAACTCCAGGAAAACAACAGCCAGCTCAGCCAGGAGCTGGCCAGCATTCGACGAACGGCTTCGCGCGCGTTGGCCATCGAGGAGGAAAATGCGCGATTTCGGGAAGAAGTCGCCCAGCGCAAGGAAGAACTCGATACGCTGCTGCGGCAGAATGCCGTATTGAAGGACCAATCACGGCGCGACTGGTTTGTCGCGGGCGCGGGCGTCGTTCTCGGGGGGCTGTTGCTTGGCCTCATCATACCCCGCATACCATGGCGCCGTCGTAAGCGTTGGGATCAGTTCTGAGCCAGGAAGACGAACTCACGTCGCCCTAGGAGCGCTCTCCCTCCCACCCGGCAGCCCCGGGGCACGGGCTGACGGGTGCTCCGTCACAGAAACTCGCCACGTCAGTGTGGGCTGCGGGGTTCTGAGTACAGATACTGCCGAGTCCAGGGCACCTGGTTGCTGCCGTGGCGCGCGAAAGTCACCTGGAAGAGCTGTAGGTCGCCGCTGGCGAAAGCAGCGATGGAGCCGGCGAGATATAGCCGCCAGGTGCGCACGAACTCAGCACCAAACATCTCGTTGACCTGGTCTACGGCACTCTCGTAGCGCTGCAACCAGTGTTGGAGAGTCTTGGCATAGTGCAGTCGGAGATTCTCCACATCCAAGACCGAGAAGCCCGACGGTTCGAAAAGCGTCAGCATCTCGCTCAGGCTTGGGGGATACGCGCCGGGAAATATGCGTCGCTCGATCCACGGATTCATCAACGCCGGCTTGTCTCGGCCGATGGAGTGGATAAGTCCGCGCCCGTCCGGCTTCAGCGAACGCTGCATCACAGAGGCGAGCTCGGGGAAGTTCTCGAATCCGACGTGCTCCAGCATGCCGACCGAAACGAATGCATCGAAGCGACCGCTGATTTCCCGGTAATCGCCCTCCACGTATTCCACCCGATCGTCCAGCCCCTCGCGTCGCGCGCGCTCCCTCGCATACTCGATCTGCTCGTGGGAAATGTTGTAGGCCTTCACTTTCACGCCATAGTCGCGAGCCATGTGCCGAGCCAGGGCACCCCAGCCGCAGCCGGCCTCGACAACAGTATCCCCGGGCTTCAGGCCCGCTTTGAGGCACACGTGGTCCATCTTCGCCAGCTGGGCTCGTTCCAGGTCGAGCTCCGGTGTAGGGAAATAGGCGCAGGTATATACCAGTTCCCGATCAAGCCAGAGCTCGTAGAAGTCGTTCCCGATATCGTAATGCTGGTAGATGTTCTGGCGGGACTTGCCCAACGCATTGGAGCGTGGCCTGTAGAGCCAGCCAAGCACCCTCTGGGGCAGATACTGGAATCCGGCCCTTGCCTTCGCGCGATTCACGGTCTCCAGGAAGCAGGCCAGATCGCCATCGATGCGAACACGACCCTGGGCGACCAGCTCGCCGAACTGCAGCTCCGGGTTGAGCGCCAGCTTGTAGAGCGCCCAACGGTCTCCGATGGTGGCTGTAGCAACCGCCTCGCCCGGCTCCCCCCCGGTCCCCCAGCCATCCCAGAGAACAAGGCGGATCGGCGGCGCCCCCAAGGCGTCCAGCATCATCCTGGCAATCCAGCGCTCATGTGCAAGGGCGGTTGTACGCGTGGATGCTGCAGAAGCCCCTGACTGTTCGATCCCCCGATGCCCGTTTGGCGAAGCGGGTACGCTGAGTAGTTTTTCTTTGTCGCCGTTCATGCCCCCTCCGGCCCTGCTGTGTTCGGGTTCCCTGTTGCGGGAACCTGCCCAAAGTCGGCTTCGGTCACAAGACGCCTTGGGATCGAATTTTCCAGATGTAACCGCCATGAAACAAGCCCTTCGAGGACGCGAGCCCGTGCACGGCCCCCAGGCAGGCTGCGCGAGGAAGACGAAGCGGACAGCTCCAAAACCCACTGCGGACACTTCAGTTACCGCCCGCACCCTCCGATATGGTCTGGAATGCGAGCGGTAAACGAATCCATACCGGCACCGGCGAATCCGGGTGCTGGCGCTCGGCTCGCGCCGTTCGCGCTTTGCTTACGCCTAGCCAAGATGCCAGAACACGCTGAATTCGTTACAGAATTCCAAGCATTCGGGACTAGGGCGACGTGGAGATGAACCAGTGCCATCGCGCCTCGGCAAGCTAGCGGCCTGGCCTGTGATGTTCCTCGGCGCGGCATGGCCCGCGACGGCAGTCGCTGTCGGCCTGGGGGAACTCATCGTCTCGAGCCGCCTGAACCAGGCGTTGGACGCGGAGATTCCTGTGCTCGCTGTCGCTGCCGAGGACTTGGCGGACATTCGCGTGGACCTTGCGCCACGCGCAGATTTCGACCGTGCGGGCATTCCCCGGCCACATATGCTGCAGCAGCTTCGCTTCCAGCTGACCGCCGGCCCGCCGGGGCGAGCCACCGTGGAAGTCACATCCCGGCGCCCTATCCGCGAGCCTTTCTTGAACTTCCTGCTCGAGGTTGAAACGCCTCGCGTCCGCCTCGTGCGTGAGTACACGGTTTTGCTGGACCCGGTCCACTACAAGGGCGAACGCCGGCAGGCCCGCGTTTCTCCGCAGACCGCCCGGCGTGGCCCAGCGACGTCGCCACTGCCAACAGCGCCGCCCGCCAGCGCGCCATTCACCACGTCGAGCGCCGCCACGTCCACCGTAGAGCGGTATGGACCGGTGAAAGCCGGTGAATCTATTTCAGTGCTTGGCTTCAAGCTCAGACCGGACCAGGAAGTTGCCGGCGCGCAGATGGCGTTGGCGCTTTACCGGGCTAATCCCGAGGCCTTCCTGGACGGCGACATACACAGCCTGAGGGCGGGGGCGGTGCTGCGCGTCCCCCGCAAAGAAGAGGCGCTGGCGACTCCTTACACCCGAGCCCTGCGCTTCGTCCGGTTCGGTAAGCAGGGGCCTCGAGCACCGGTGACGGCAGGCGCCGCGGACGGGGCAAGCCCGCCCGCCGAAGCCGAACGCGCGCCGGCCGAGCAGATATCCGAGGCGTCACCGGCAGAGGGCTTCCAGCTGAAACTGCTCTCAGCCGAAGAGGAACGGCCTCCGACCCACCCGCCCGTCAGCCCCCGTGAGCCGCTGCCCAATCTCGATCGCGAGGCTCTGCCCCAGGCATTGAGAGAGTTTCGGGGTCGAGTGCGGGATCTGACGCTGGAAAACCAGCGCCTGTCCGCACGCCTTGCGGCTGCCGAGCAGATGCTGAGCACACTCCAAGCCCAGGTAGAGGCTCGAGACGGCGAACTGCAGCGGCTACGGAACAAGTTGCGGCGGGCTGAAACCGGCGGCCCGTCCGCAAGCTCAGAAACGCCGGCCATCGCCCTTCCGGCAACGGCCGGTCTTTTAGAGCAGGATACGCCTGTTCAGGCAGCACCCGTCGAGCGTCAAGCGGACGGCTCGTCGCTTGTATCCCTCGCCGCTCAGGGACTCGCGCTTGTTGCCATCGTGGCGCTACTCGTCTGGCTTATGGCGCGACGCTCGCAGCGGGCGGCAGCCGGCAGCGGCGTCACGGCAACGGAGGCCCTCCAGCACGCCGATGCCGCATGGGCACTCGTGGAGGCTGTCGGGCACGCAGACCGGGCAAGCCCACGTAGCCGGGCACAGGCGGAGCCAGAGCCCGACCCCGTGGCACACTCCATCTCCGAGGCGGAGCTGTGCCTGGCCTATGGACAGTACGGGGTGGCGGAAGACATTCTGCAGCGACTCGTCGACAGCCAGCCCCACGTTGTCGAGCATCGCCTGAGACTTCTTCGCGTACTGCACGCCGCCCGCAAGCCTCAGGCGTTCCTGGAGCAGGCGCAGGTGTTGCGGACCCAGGTAACGGGCAGCGTGTCCGATGCCTGGTGCGAGGCGGCAGAGCTGGGTCGGGAGCTGCTTCCGAATTCGCCACTGTTTCACGAGACGCCGGCCTCCGGTGACGACCAGGGACCGGAGGATACCTTGCACACGGACGCCGTCGCAGATGGCGCCCCTGCCGCCGCCTTTGATCCGTCGGAACGGGCATCTCCACCCGCTGGCATAGACACCGAGAACTTGGATTTCCCGGTCTATGGTGGCGGCGCGCCTCCGGAGACAGACGACACCGAGGCGGCTGCACCGCCGGCCTTGGATCTCGATATCGGTTCGGCTGAAGCCGAGTCCCGGTCTCCGGCACAGGCGGACCTGGACTTGACCAACGAGCTGCTGGCCTGGGACCCGGCCGAGCCAAACGCGGAGGAAACTGCGGGGGCCAGGCAAGCCGGGGGGACCGCAGCGTCCGCTCCTGCCGAGAAATCGGCCGACCACCCGCAGCCCACCGCAGAAGACGAGACACCAACGAGCGCCCCGGAGGATATCGGGGAGCTGGATATCTGGGACGAACTCACGAATGCACCAGGTGACAAGGCCGAAGAGCCGCAAGCACCCGAGCAGCGGGTTGCCGAAACGGGCGACGAGAGCGAGTCCGGGGCGATTCGGGAAGACGTTGGCGCCGGCCCGGCGCACCCCTCGACCAACGGTGGTCCCGCGGCGGGGGTGGACAGCGGGACAGAGGGACAAGCCGCTGCCGACGAAGACGAGCCCGGCCTGGCGAGCAGGGTGCGCTCGGCGACTGCCCGGAAAGAATAGTGCCTGCCGGCACGCAACTTCGGCTCGTGCGCCACAGCCGCCACGGATGCCGAAGCACCCGGCTGGGGATGTATTGCGAGACATCGAACACCGGTGACAACGTGACGGGGGCACGCGCCGACCCGAACGTCGGCGCTGCGGAATCTCGCCAGGCCTTGGGTGGCGGTGTGGATTATTGCCCCTGCCTGGTTAACAATGCGCGGGCAGCTCGGATGGATACGGGGAGGGAACGTTTGTGAGGGGTAGAAAGATCAACATGACAATGGGGCTGAAGAGCCCTCTGGCTCGCGGCCCCTACTGCGCTCACTACGCCGCCGAGCGGCAGGTAATGGCCAGGCTGGCGCTGGCGCTGCTTGTCCTGCTCGCCTTCGCGCCCGGCGCAGTGGGCATGCCGGAGCCTACGGTCTTCTCCCGGCCGCCGGAGCTGGAATCGGCCGTGCGTTTCTGGACGCGGGTGTACACGGAGGTGGACACCAACGGCGGTTTCCTGCATGACAATCGGAAGCTGGCCGTGGTCTACGAGGTCGTTCGATTCAAACCCGGAACGAGCCGCCGGGCGAAGCAGCGACAGGTCAACAGACTGAAGAGCCGCTATCGCAAGATTCTCAACTCCCTGGCTAAGGGCAAACGCAGCAAGCTGAGTGCGGAGCAGAGTCGCGTACTGGCCCTGTGGCCGGAGGACGTGAGTAACAAGACGCTGCGCACCGCGGCAAGGCGGCTGCGGTTTCAGCTCGGCCAAGCGGACAAGTTTCGAGCCGGGCTGGTCCGTTCCGGAGCCTGGACCGGCTACATACGCGATACGTTTCAGCGCATGGACGTTCCGGTCGAGCTCGCCGCCCTGCCCCACGTGGAGTCTTCCTTCAACCCCGCGGCTTACTCTCACCGTGGCGCAGCAGGGATCTGGCAGTTCACACGCTCGACGGGCCGTCGCTACTTACGTATAGACCATGTCGTTGACGAGCGCATGGACGTATATGCGTCAACCGTGGCGGCGGCCCGCCTACTGAAGCACAATCACTCGGTCACCGGCAGCTGGCCGCTGGCCATCACGGCTTACAATCATGGCGCCTCCGGTATGCGTCGCGCCGTCCGGCAACTCGGCACCCGTGACATCGGCGCCGTCGTGGAACGCTACCGCAGCCGCACCTTCGGCTTTGCTTCCCGGAACTTCTATGCCGCCTTTCTCGCGGCGGTGGATGTTGAACAGAACGCCTACGAGCACTTCGGTCCACTGACTTCGGACACGCCGGCGGAAGTGGAGCTCGTGGAGCTCAGTGACTACGTCAGCATGGATGCACTGGAGCGGGTGCTGGGGATCAACCGCAAGCTGCTCAAGCGCCACAACCGGGCGCTGCAACCCCCCGTTTGGAACGGCAGCAAGTACGTCCCCAAAGGCTACGAACTGCGCGTCCCCCGGCAACCGGGCTTGCAGCGTGCCGAGCTGCTTTTGGCCCAGCTGTCACCCGCCGACCGGCACAGCAGGCAGACGCCGGACAGCTTTCACAAAGTGCGCCGTGGCGACACTCTGTCGCGAATTGCCGCTCGCTACGAAGTCACCGTGCGGGACATCATGGATGTCAACAGTCTTCGCAGCCGCCATCGCATCCGCGCAGGCCAGGTCCTGCGCCTGCCATTACCGGATGCGGATGCACCCGCGCCGCTGGCCACCGCGGACTCCCCGCACACCCGACGGGTGGCCCAGAATGGCAACTACACAGTGCGACGGGGAGACACCCTGTCGGGTATCGCCAAGCGGTTCGGCGTCTCGGAGCATGATATCGTCGCAGCCAATGCCCTCTCGAACCAGGATCGGATCTTCACCGGCCAGACCCTCAGCGTCGCGGTGCTGAACAGCACAGTGCCTGAAGGGGAGCCGGTACGGCATGTGGCCGCCGCTGACAACGAGGCGGGCGGCGAGAGTCCTTCCGCCCCGACTGCAGCGCCTGAGAAGCAGCAGCCGCTCGCCGCGCTCGAGGCGGAACCGCCAGGCGAGCCCGAAGCCGCCGACGATTTCGAGGCTACCACGGTGCAGCACCCTTCGCTCTCCGCGGACCCCAGCGATTACACCGTCGCGCAGGACGGCACCGTCGAGGTACAGGCGGCCGAGACGCTCGGCCATTACGCGGAGTGGCTGGACCTGCGCGCAAGCCAGCTTCGGCGCTTGAACAGAATGCGCTACGGCACGCCTGTGGTGGTTGGCCATCGCCTGCGCCTCGACTTCAGCCGCGCCAGCACCGAGAGCTTTGAAACCCGACGTCTGGCCTACCACAAGGAGCTGCAGGAAGCATTCTTCGAGAGGAATCGAATCGTCGGCGTGTGCCAGCATGTTATCCAGAGAGGCGAATCCCTGTGGTTCTTGGCCCAGCAAACCTACGGTGTCCCCATGTGGCTGCTGCGCCAGTACAATCCGGATCTTGAGCCGGATGCGGTCGTGCCGGGCTTGAGGCTTCAGGTCCCGCGCGTCGAACAGCGGCCGAAGGACCTGCCGCAGGCGGCGGAGCTGCGCGACGGGTTGACGCTGCCGCGCATGTGCTGAGGGCTGGTCGCGGCCTCTCGAGTCCGGATAAAGCGGAGCCTGGTCTCGACTTGCTTGGGCACGAAGCTTGCTGTCGAGCGAGTTCGCTATACTTGCGTAATTAACGATTACACCGCCTCAGCGCGGCCCGGTGAGCAAGGACGGCAACATATGCTGGAAAACGACACCGCCCTGGTTGTCGACCTAAGCGCAGAAGTCAGGGAGTATGTCGCATCCATATTGCGGCATCAGTTTCACTGCCGGCGCATACTCTCGGCCGGCAGCCGTAATGACCTCCTGGAAATACTCGGCTCGGGAACGGAGCGACTCGACTGGATTTTCTTTGACTGGGAGCTGCCCGGAATGCAGCCGACCGAGTTTCTCCAGGAAGTCCAGCGCCATCCGGGAAGCCGTGGCGCCGCAGTTATCATGATGACCCGCCACCGAGAGAAATCAGCGCTGCACGAAATCCTGCAGGCCGGCGCGAGCGATTATCTGATCAAGCCGTTCACGCTTTCGATACTGCTGTTCAAGGTACGTAGAATCAGCCTGTCCGAAGACCGCCGTACAGGCGAGCGGCTCCGTGTCCACGCTAGCCAGGAGATCGATCTGCGTTTCAGCAAGGGAACAAAGCTCGCGGCGACCCTGCTAAGCATCTCACCGACTGGCTGCCTGGCTCGAGCGCCAGCCTTCTCAAACCGTCTGGCCCAGATCTACGACGAGGCGCAAATCACCCTCCAGACGGAAGAGGGCGCCATCAACCTGCAGGGGGAACTCGTGCGTATGGAAGGGGACCGCAGTTCGCAGTCATCCCAGACCCACATCCTCACCGCCTTTCGATTCAGGCCCCTCTCAACCGAGGCCACCAAACGGCTCTCCAGCTTCATGGCAAGTATTGGGCCACCGCTTCCAACCGACTGGGAGAACACCTGAGGTCATCCGGCTCACCATGGCGCCTGACGGGGCCCTGTCCGGCCTGCGAAAGCAGGTGCCAGCCTCGTCTACTCCCGCTGGCAGACGCCCGCAGGCAACATCGAAGGCTGAGCGCGCGGAGATTACCCGGTCTGAGGCGCAGGCGTTAGAATGGGACCTGGCGGCCGCCGCGGGGCGTGCCCAAGTGACGGCAGCGCTCGCCGGATTTCCAACCGAGCGACGGTGTGAGAGGGAGATCTGGCGCTCCAGGGGCCCTGCTGAGACTCTGCTTGGCGTCTTGCGCCAGAGAACAGAATGAAGACCTCCCGAAAGATCGCCTACAGCATCTCGGCCGCGGCCGTGCTCTGCTTCTTCCTTATCCCCGAACCCGAGTTGAGCGTCGTGGGCGCGCTGTTACTGCAGACTCTCGCCTTCATCTACATCGCCGGGAAGTCGCCGCCTGACGGACTGCTGCTCACCGGCTTATCGTTCCTGCTGATCGGCCTGCTTTCCCCGGACCATCCGTTCGTTGCTGGCTCGGAGGCCTACCAGGATGCCCGCTGGGTGCTGCTCGCCATCGGCGCAGCGCTCACGGCCGGTATGCTGGCCCTTCTCTTGCGCCAGGGTCGATAAGGCCTGTCGGGAACTCCGTCACAGTGGTTTTGACGGAGAACCAGGCAACTCTCCATATTCAGCCCCTGACGCTCGGGAGGGGTGGCCGGCGGCACTTCGTCCGGTTGTGTGGGCACCTCCGTCGGTGCAAGGGGCCCCTCGTCGGGGGACGAGGCGGGAATCTCTTCCGGTGCCGGCCCGCCGGGTGGCTCTTGGGGCGGAACCCACTCGGCGCGACGCGTGTGCGATTCAAGGCGAATGCCTGTCGTTTCCATCGGTAACCACCTGCCAGTCGACGATCTTGCCCCTCCCATTCTACCGCGCGCGACGTGCCATGGCCTCGCCGCACGCCTGTGTAGAGCGAAGTTGCTAAGCTATGGGCAATAAGATCAAGAAAGGCGATCGCGGCAAATCCGGCACACGGCCTCGGGCGCGGCGATGGAGCAGCCGCGCTGCTCCAGGCTAAAGATCACCTGGGACCGCCTGCCCTGGAGGAGGAATCTGTCATGAAAGCACTGATGCTGTTTACCGGTAGCGGCCCCGTCGTGGTACTTACTTCCCACGAGACCGTCACCGATCCCGGTCTGTTCGCCCAGCTTAAGGCCAAGGGTATAGAGAAATTCGTGGCCTTCGAATTACCCCTGGACAGAGTCAAGGAGCGCTATGGTGGACACTATCAGACTGTTCTGCACAATCTGCACGAATCAGACGATTTGCGGGTACTCGACTTCGACGGGCAGCGGGCTTTTCGCCTGTTCCGTTTCGACGAGATGGGCCCGGCTTTGGAGGTTGAGGCGGACCTCATGACCGCGGTGCTCGAACCGTCTCAGTCAGCCGAGGCAAGTGTCGACACTGCCGCCCTCGGCACGACCCGTAAGGCCAAGATCGAGCAACTTGAAAAACACCTGCACGACTGGGAGAGTCGTGTCCATGAACTCGAGGCCATAATGGAGAAGGGTGACAGCAAAACCAGCGGCTGCTGTGAAAAAGAGCGACGCGCACTGCTCGAGTTGCGTCAGCTCGCCGCGGATACCCTGGCGAAGCTGCGCCTCGAGGAAGCCCACTCCTGGGAAGAGGAGAATTTTCGCACCGGCGTACTCGATATTTTCGATCAGGTAGGCCGCAGCATCGACCGGCTAGTCGGCAGAATACGGGCCGGTTCTCCTGGTAACTGAGCCCTGCCGACAGCAAACACCCCCTGACAGCCGGCCTCCCCCTATCACGGCGGGCCGGTGTCGCCGGGTAAGGCAGCGTCTGGAAGACGCTGAGCGTGCTGCGGTTCCGAGGAGACAGTCAGTCTGTCTCGTCGAGAATGACGAAAGCGAGCAATGTGGTCGCTAGACCCAGCGCCAGCATGAAGGACAACACTGGGTAGAGCAGCATTACGCAGCCCGAACCCAGCCAGATATCCCTGACGACTCGACGCTTGGCGCGGTGTCTTTGGGTGAAGCACCTGCGGTAGAAATGCGTCTCGTCCGGCGGGCCGTCCCACACCCAGTCCGGCAACAGCTGACGACTCAACCAGTTTGGCCTCGGCCGCATATCCCATCCTCCTTACAGCCCGGCGGCTAGGCGCCCTGTCATGGCGCCCTGTACGGCCTTGGCTGTGCGACTGCCATTGCTCGCCGTTTCAACTCTTTGAGCTTAGTATCGGCCAGAGAGCCCTTCAACTCGCTGCGCCGCGGCATCTTCCGGGCCCACGCTAAGACACCCAGGCGTGAGGTTTACCGGGACCAGGCTGCCATGCAGCAGTTCCTAGCTGGCCCAGCGGGACGCAACAGACGCGAGGCCTGACCGGGTGCACCAGCCGGCGTCACGTTGTTGCGCTAGCGCTCTACGGCAATCAGTGCGCCGACGAGTGCTGCGCCGGCAACAGTAAACAGCGCGCTGTACACCAGGAAGAAATCAAAGAAATACTCGGCAGGAAACACCCGCGCAGTCACGGAGTAGGTCGGCAGGATCCAGTTCCCGCCCTCGAATAGCAGGCGGTGCAGGGCCACGAAGCTCCGCTCGAAGTTCAGGGCCAGGAAAATGCCTGCCGTGATGGTCGCAAGGAGCAGCCAGGCAAGATTACGCAGGAGCTGCGAGGCGACCGCGCGAAGGGGCTGCTGCCGGCGACGTGCAGCAACGATGACCCAGCCCAGGGTGCCGAGCGTCGC
>JASJBY010000340.1 GCA_030066245.1 Gammaproteobacteria bacterium | reverse complement strand
GGGCGGGAGAGAAAGAAAAATGGCCAACTTACCAGCCTGGCTCGGTAGCCAGAATGTCGTCAAGGTCTTGCTCGTGGCTGCCGCAGTCGCCGCCTCTGTTATGATCCTCAGGCGTCGCATGTCCAAGTAAACCCGTGAGTACTCCGTCGAAGCCACTGTGACGGAGTACCAGCGCACGGGCAGCTGCCCCACGCGCTGTGGTGTATTCGAATCCAGGTACGGGGCTGGTCCAGCGGCGGACGGCTGATGGTTTCGGCCTCGCCGCTCGTTGAACGGTTTGGGTTCGTCGGCTGTTCCACCTTCGCGACAAAGATTCCGGCGGTGGGGCAATTCGGTTTCGACAGGGCAAGCGTTTACTGCGACGGAACACTGCATGTCACGCATCTGCGCCGTTTAGCATCGGCATAGGCGGTCGTCGGTCGTGGAAAGTCCAAGGAGTGAATTTCGGCGGACTCCGAGCTGGCTGCAGCGCGACCCGGAGCTGGCACAAAAAGCTCACTTTTTCGAGTTTTCTGTGTTAGGCTCGTTGGCGGATGGCCGCAGCAGCAAACGCTCGGCAACGTCGGAGCCCTGCCGGTCGAGCCGACGAAGCGGAAGTTGCGGAGAGGTCGGGAGAAGGACGTCGCGACAGTGGATTAGCCTGCTATGTCTTGGCCTTAAGGGGGAGTAGGGTGAGAAAGGTTCTACCGGCGATCAGCATCAACGAGCCGACTCAGGTCGGCGAATCTGGCACAAGAAACCTCAAAATTCGCTTGGTCCACACCCGGGTGCGGGGGCGGCTCCGGCTGAATATCAACAGGCTCTACCGTTCTCCCCAGCTGAAGCAGCAACTGGAGCAGGGCTTGCGGGGCCTGCCGGGTATCAGGTCAGTTCAAGCCAGCGTACTCACCGGAAACCTGCTGGTGGTATTCGACCCTGCCAGGCCGGTCGATGACATCCTCGGGATGGTCCACTCGCAGCTGGGCATCGAGCGCTCCGCCGGAGCGAGCCGCCGTGCCAGAGCTGCGGGCGGTTCGGATATCCGCGAGACCCTTTCCCATGTGGTTGACCTGTTCACTCAAGGACTGCGCTCGCCGGTAGCCGCGGCGGTCAGCGGGGCAGCTCTCAGCCCGGGCGGTGGCGCGGGCGACACTTCCCTGGTGGCGGCTGAGGAGCCGGGGTCGAACTGGCACAGAACGGGGATAAAGGAGGCCATTGCCGCGCTCGACACGTCCTCCACCCATGGTTTGAGCGCAGCGGACGCGGCGGTCCGCTTGGCCAAGTATGGCCCGAACGCATTGCCCGAGCCCGAGGCTCGGTCGAATCTCAGCATCTTCCTGGAGCAGTTTAATTCGCTGCCGGTGGCCCTTCTGGGCGTGTCCGCAGTGGTCTCGGTGATGACCGGAGGCACCGTAGACGCCATCGTCATCCTGGTGGTGGTTGTCATCAACGCCATTATCGGTTTCTTTACCGAGCGAGCAGCGGAGCGCACCATTCGAGCGCTGACGGGGAGCAAGCCCCAGTACGCCACCGTGGTACGCGACGCTGAAGCCGAGACTATCCCTATCGCCGACCTTGTTCCGGGTGATCTGATCCTTCTGAATCCCGGCAGCTACGTGCCTGCCGACGTGCGCTTGATGCAGACGGACCGCCTGTCCGTGGACGAGTCCCCGCTGACCGGCGAAAGTGTTCCGGTGACCAAGGATGCGGATTTCATGGCGGAAGCCGACAGCCCTTTGGGCGACCGCAAGAACATGGCGTTCATGGGCACCATGTGCACCGGCGGGACGAGTCGCGGAATCGTGGTTTCCACTGCCATGAGCACGGAACTGGGCAATATCCAGTCGATGATCACAACCGCGGAGGTCCCCGAGACGCCCATGGAGCGTCAGCTGGACCACATGGGCACCCAGCTGGCTGTCCTGAGCGGCGTGGTCTGTGCCGGCGTGGGCGTGGTGGGACTGCTGCGGGGACAGGGTTGGATCCCCATGCTCAAATCTTCGGTAGCGCTTGCCGTCGCGGCGGTGCCGGAGGGACTGCCTGCCGTGGCAACGACTACCCTGGCGCTGGGCATCAAAGAAATGCGCAAGCGCAGGGTCGCCGTCCGGCATCTGGACGCGGTGGAAAACCTCGGATCGGTGCAGATTTTCTGTCTCGACAAGACCGGCACGCTCACCCTGAATCACATGACGGTGGTGGCTCTGCACACCGGCGACCGACGCTATACAACCAGCGAGGGGCAGTTTCTCGATCACGACGGTGTGGTCGATCCAGGCTCCATAGCCGAGCTTCGCCGCCTGTTGGAGATTGTCAGCCTGTGCAGCGAGACGGCTTTGGCTGGCGATCGGAACAACCCCGAGCTGGAGGGCTCGCCCACGGAGAATGCCCTGGTGGAGAGTGCGCTCCGGGCCGGCATCGACGTAAGAGCGTTGCGGGACCAGTATCCGCGCCTGGAGCTGCGGGAGCGCGCCGAGGGCCGCCCCTTGATGAGCACCCAGCACAACGCCGGAAGAGGTCGCCGACTCATGGCGGTCAAGGGCAGCCCAGGCGAAGTGCTGGCCCTGTGCACCCGCTTCGAGAAAGGCGGCGAGGTCCTGGAACTGGACGAAGAGACCCGCAAAGCCATCATCAAGGAGAACGAGCGCATGGCGGGAGACGCCCTGCGTGTGCTCGGCGTGGCCTATGTAGAGGGTGGCTCGAAGCAGCGCCATGAGCCCGAGAATTTGATCTGGCTCGGCCTCACCGGCATGGCCGACCCGCTGCGCACCGGGATGCCTGAGCTCATGAGCTTGTATCACCGGGCGGGCATTCGCACAGTCATGATCACGGGCGACCAGACGGCTACGGCCGCCGCCATCGGCAAGCAGCTCAACCTGAGCGGCGACAAACCCCTGGAAGTCCTCGACTCCACGTCGCTGGACAAGCTCGATCCCGAGCTGCTGGCAGGCCTTATCAAGAAGGTCAACGTGTTTGCCCGAGTCTCGCCCGCTCACAAGCTCAAGATCGTGCAGGCCTTGCAGCGTTCCGGATTCGTGGTTGCCATGACCGGTGACGGCATCAACGACGGACCGGCCCTGAAGGCGTCGGACGTGGGTGTGGCCATGGGCAAGACGGGAACCGACGTGGCCCGTTCCGTGGCCGACGTGGTGCTCCAGGACGACAATCTGGGCACCATGGCCGTTGCGGTGGAGCAGGGGCGGACTATCTACAGGGATGTCCGTAAGACCATTCACTTCATGGTGGCCACCAACGTTGCCGAGATCGAGATCATGCTCGCGGGCATCGCCATGGGTTACGGTGAAGTGATGAATCCAATGCAGCTGCTGTGGATTAATCTGTTCACCGACATCTTCCCGGGTCTCGCTTTGTCCTTGGAGCCCGCCGAGCCCGGCGTGATGGAGAGGCCGCCGCGCGATCCGAGCGAGGAAATCATTCGCAAGAAGGATTTGATTCGGATGTTGGAGGAGTCGGCAATCATTGGTGCCGGTACCCTCGGGGCGTATTTCTACGGAGTCAAACGCTATGGTGGCGGCCTGGCACCGGCCACGTTGGCTTTCAACACGCTGACTATCGCGGAGCTTTTCCACTCCATACGCTCCCGCTCCAACCAGCACAGTATCTACCACAAGAAAAGGATGCCGCCGAACAAGTACCTCAACTGGGCCGTGGGCGGTACCTTGGCCGTGCAGATTGCGGCCAACTACATCCCGCCGCTGCGTACCGTGCTGGGCGCATCGCGTCTCGGCTTGGTGGATTTCGCCGTTGTCTTCGCAGGCGCCGGTGTGCCCTTCTTCATCAACGAGGCGGTGAAGCACTTTACGACCGCGAGGCAGGCTCCGCCGGCCATCGAGGGCGCCTACGATACGGACTAGGCCTTCTCCAGGAGAACGAGGCCATCCAGTCCAGTCAGCCACCATTACATAAGAGCGAACGCCATGATCAAGGACTTCATGTTCACATCGGAATCGGTCACACCCGGCCATCCCGATAAGCTTTGCGACCAGATCAGCGATGCCATCGTGGATGAGTTCCTGAAAAAGGACATCACCGCCAAGGTGAGGGCGGAGAGTGCGGTGTCGGGCGGTGTGGTTTTTCTTGCCGCGCGCTTTGTCAGCGATGTGGAAGTGGACCTTCCGGAGATGGCTCGGAGCGTGATCAGCGAAGTGGGGTATGAAGGCGGCGACTTCAACGCGGAAGATGCCACCGTGATGACCAATCTCCTGGAGTATCCGGCCGAGTCGACACGGCCCGCCGACTTCTCACAGACGGGAGATAGCGATCTGAACAGGCTCAAGGCGAACAGCCAGGTGACGGTGTTCGGCTTCGCCTGTGACCATACCCCGGCCATGATGCCGCTGCCGATCTGGCTGGCGCACGCACTTGCGCGTCGGCTCTACGAAGCCGGGTCAGCAGGAGACCTGCCGTATTTGCACCCTGATGGTAAGACTCAGGTTGGCGTCGAGTTCCGCGACAGGAAGCCGGTACGGATCCACAGCATCAGCCTGCTTGCGAGCAACCGGGAAGGCCAGCATCCCGGGCCTAAGGCAATGCAGGACGATCTGCTGCAGGCGGTAATCGAGCCCGTGTTCGCTGGACAGGAGATTCGTCCCGACGAAGAGACCGAGATCTACATCAACAAGGGTGGGCTTTTCATCGGTGGTGGCCCGGCGCACCACTCGGGTCTGACGGGCCGCAAGACGGCGGTGGATACCTACGGGGAGTATGTACGGCACAGTGGCGCTGCCCTGAGCGGCAAAGACCCGTTGCGCATCGACCGTATTGCTCAGTACGCGGCGCGGCATGCGGCTGTCAACGTGGTCGCGGCGGGGCTTGCCTCGCAATGCGAGGTGCAGCTGAGCTATTCCCTGGGCCAGGCTAACCCGGTCAGCATTCAGGTCGACACGCACGAGACGGGCAACGTAGAAGCTGGCGAGGTCGTAGAGCGCATCACCAAACACTTTGATTTTCGCCCGGCGGCAATCATCCGAAATTACGATTTGCAGCGGTTGCCGAGTGCCACAGAGGGAGGCTT
>JASJBY010000339.1 GCA_030066245.1 Gammaproteobacteria bacterium | reverse complement strand
CAACTCTGAGGCTGCGGCGGCCACGGTAGCCGCAGAAGAACACGAGATTGCGCTCTATGAACACAACTCGGCATTCGTCGGTTACGGCCATTATGTGGCGAGACGAACGGCTGATTGAACCGTTCAATCGGTACCACGACTTTAACATGCCAAATGAATCCGATGAGCTGACCGGACTTCGCGTTGAGATTGAACATCTTTATCTGCTGCTCGAATCCCATGACTTTGAATAGCGGTGTCCACCAAAAGACCACTACCCAGCGAGCACGTCGCGGAGTGCATCCAGCAAGCGCGTTATCTTGTCCTGATCGGGCACAGGCAAACGCAGATAACGCTCCCCGGTCTGCGGGTCCCGACGCACCATTCCGCTTGATGATTGACGCTGCTGCCGCCTAGAGGGTTCAGCCATCTCCGTAAGCAGCGTCTGGGCGAACGCCAGCAGCGGTTGCCAAGGGTCGCGATTATGGTCGGCGTCTCCTTCCAATGGCCGATCAGCTGTACCGTCAGTGATCTCTCCGGCGGATTCCCCGTCGGCGGCGCCAACGGCTCGTGAATCAACCGGCACAAGCGGCGGGGGATCTGCAACAGGCTGCCCGGTGGCACGCTCCACGCTTTCCATGAAGCGTGCGAGCCGACTGCCGCCCAGATGCACCTGGTTTTCGCCGCCGTCCAGTACTCCGGCAGCCAGAGATTGCTTGAACTCGAGCAGCCCCATCAAGTTATGCTCGATACTCGCCTCGGCCACGAAGTTCAGCACCTGCACCGAGCGATGCTGGCCCAAGCGGTGGGCGCGACCGATGCGCTGCTCAAGCACGGCCGGATTCCACGGCAGATCGAGATTCATCACGACGCTGGCGCATTGCAGATTCAGCCCCACGCCCCCCGCGTCGGTGGACAGGAACACGCGACAAGCCGGTTCGGTCTGGAATTGCTTGACCAATGCACCACGCTTTCGCCCCGGTACACCACCGTGGAACAACACGTAACCATGGCCCGCGTGATCGAGCGCGCTGGACAACAGCTCATGACTGCGCAGCCACTGACTGAAGATCACCACCTTCAGGTCGGGGTCGGCGAGCAGGTCGCCGAGCACCCGCAGCAGTTCCGGAATCTTCTGGCCATGGTCCTGCTTGGGGTTCAGCAGGTAGGTGCTGTCACAGACCATTCGCATGCTCTGCAGCGCGGCCATCAGGATCTTCTGGTCGCGGTCGGAGAGAAAGTGCTGCTTCTTCCAGCGGGCGACGATCCGTGCCACGGTCTCTGCGTGTTCTTCATGAACTGTACGCTGGGGCGTCGTGAGCGGCAGTAAATAGACCTTCTCGCGTCGTGGCGGGAGCTGGTCCAGCACCTCGGCCTTCCGCCGCCGAATCAGAATCGGCGCCAACGTCGCTGCCACTTCGTCCAGATGCCTGTAGCCGACGACCTGGCCGGTGTCGGCTGTAATCTGATGGCGCTCGAGAAACCGCCATGTCGGGCCAAGACGGTGCTGGTCAACGAACTGAACGATGGACACCAGCTCGCGCAGACGGTTTTCCAAAGGCGTTCCCGTGAGTACCAAAGCATAGCGGCTGCGGATTTGCTTCATCGCCCGGGCAGCCTTGGTGTCCCAGTTCTTTATGCGCTGCGCCTCGTCAGCGATCACCAGATCCGGCGCCCAAGCGTTGATCAGATCGAGGTCCCGCCGCACGGTATCATAATTGGTTATTTTGAAGGTGGCCGGCTGGGCGAAGCGCCGTCCGCGCTCGAGCCGGGGTCCGCCCACGAGCAACGCATCGCGGTCCGTGAGGCGTGCGATCTCCTCGCACCACTGGTGCTTCAGTGAAGTCGGGCACACCACCAGCACCCGTTCGATAGCGAAGTGCCGCAGCAGGATCTCTGCGGCGGCGATCGCCTGAACCGTCTTTCCAAGCCCCATGTCATCAGCGATAATCGCGCGCCCCGCCCGCACTGCGAACAGGGCACCATCACACTGGTACGGGTACAGCGGCAGATTCAGCAGCTCGCGCAATGCCGGTGCATCGGATCCCTGCGGAAACAAGTCGGTGAGGCGCCGGCGGCGCGCGTCGTCCGCACAGCGTTCGGCGGCGAAGGCCAGCGCATCGTCGTAGCAGCGCACTTCGTGACGTGAGCGCCGCACGGCAGCGAGGAAATCGTCCAGGCGGTCGAAGCGGGCGCTCGGCAGGCGCCAGCCATGTTCCCTATCGAACAGGTCGCGGGCACGTTTCAGCAATGCCGGCGTGCAGCGCCGGCCCGCTCGAAAACAGATGTGACGTTCGGCCCCGTAGCGCAGGAAGAGCTCACTGTAGTCGGCCTCGAAACCGCGCCGCAGCGCCGCCTTGCCGCCGCGCCGCCGTTCCAGTCGCCCGAGCACGAATTCGATATGTTTACAGGTGCCCAGCAGGTTGGTGGCGAAGTCCGGGCAGGCGCAGTAGTTGTCACCAAGACCCGCGCCGCGGATCGCGACACGATAAGTGCGGCCACTGGCCGGATTGTGTACCGCGAACTCCGAGAAAATGAGCTCGTCACCCAGGTTTTCCAGGGTGAACGACTGGTCGCGTCCGTATTGACGACGCAGGCCTACCTGCCATTCGTGCGTGCTCAGATCCTCCGGCGCTTGGGTGCGGGAGAGGCGCCGCGGCTTGGCGGCAGCTTTGCGACGTTTGGTAACCGGCATGCTTATAGGCTCCTGCTAGAAAACTGTTCGGCAGTGTAGGGAGGATGCTGAGCCAGACCAAGTCCCGATGAGCGATCCGGGCCCTGCTACAGCAGATTAACAGGCTGTGTTTCACCTTCGGAAAGGCAAGGAAATAGATCTCGTTCTCGGTAATGAAAACCTGCGAAATCTCTGGTGCCAACCCGGCGAAGCTCGTCGCATCGAACGTCGGATCGGCGTCGGGGGCGCCCGGGACCAGCATGTGCGCCGGGTCGAGCATGCGCAGGCGAATCCGCTCCGGCTTATCGCGGAAGCCGTAGCGCGCAGCGAAACCGCCCACGCCGGCCCTGCTGTCGTCGATCGCGTTCGACGGCAGACTGCGGTCCAGCCACTGGCTCAACACACCGCGGTGCGCCTCGATAAACTTGCTGTCGACACCGGGGATATGGACGCGGCGCAGGTGGATGTTCGGTCGTGGGTGGGCGGCCATTCAGTCTATGACATCGAGCAGCCGGCCCCATACCTGTGCCAACCCCAGAGCCTTGTTCCCAGAGCCGCTGCAACTGTGAGCGCAGATCCGGCGGACCGGTCCAGTTCAATGCACCGCCCTCGCCTTCTCCTCGCGGTACTCCTCGATCGCCAGATTACGCAGCATCGAAGCCCGGCCCTCCGGGTTATGTACCAAGCCGACCGCGTCGACATACGGCTCGATGACATGGTTCTTCTGCAGCGGTGTCACGATCAGCAGCTGCAGCTTGGCGAACACGAACCAATTACGCACATCGGTGACCTTGAGCGTCCAGCGGCGACCGATCTCGGCCTGCCCCTCGCGTCCGCGGAAGCGTTCGATGACCTGCTTCACCTGCAGAAACTTGGCCTCGGAGTACTGCTCGTCATCCGAGCCGGTCAGCGCGCCATCGGTGCGGCTGCGCAACTCGTTCAGAAAATCACCGATCTCGGGGTCGGGACTCAGGCGCGCCTCGATCAGGATTGAGCGCCGTCGACCCGAACGCTCTGTTGGTTACAGCACATGCGTTCGGTGCCGACTCGGAGAGGGCAGAATGACGGTTAGTCGGGCGGAGAAAAGGCGCGAATCGCCATGTCAAGGCACCGATGTTCAGTGGGAATGACCCCGAGCCCAAGGCCCGAGCGGGGAAGCTAAAATGTCGGGCAGAGATCACCACGGCTCAACAACGAGCATGTCTCGCTCATCTACGACCGACAAGTCGTGCGCCGTGCCTTCCAGCATTCAGGGCGACCTGAAACCCGAGAAGGCCTGGCGCGTCACGCTGGAGAAGGAAGGACAGGCGCCGGCGCTGCGAAACGAGTGCCGGGTAATCCCATGGGATATCGAGTACCCCAGCGGCGCAGACGCCTTCCCCGGAAACCTGAGCGCTTAATCTTCCTTCTTCTTCTTGTGGCGGTCGTAGAGGTAGCCACTGGCGGCACCGGCGGCCGCCCCGATCGCGGCGCCCGTCCAGTGCTTGCCTGAACCACTCCCGATCAGCGCACCCCCGGCGGCGCCGATGACGGTCCCGGTTGCGGTCCTTCGCTGCGTGTCGCGTGTGTCGCTGTCGCTTGCGCAGCCTGCAGTGGCGCCCACCAGCGCCAGAATTAACGCCATTCGCTTCATATGCATCGTCTTTTCCTCTCTCACGCGGGCCCAGTGGTGTCGCCTCACCGAGTCGTGCAGGGCCACTTGGCCTCCGACGCCTGTATAACGCTATGGACGGGAACAACCTTCATCTTGCCGGAACTTTTCTTTGCCCATGCAAGGAACACGTCGACTACTTCGTCTCGGCTGACGTCACCTTTCGGGCAGACCAGGGGATCGAATTCTGGTCCCTTGGTAAGCTCGTCGTGATAGTGCATCACGCCGGCCACATAACCCAGGCACAGACTACGGGCATTGTCGTGCATGGGGTCGTCGGCGCTCACGCTACACACCCTGACCAGGTCCCTGGTCGTTAGCAAGTCGAAGTCCTCGGCGGTAAGCGCCCAAGCCGGCGTGCATCCGAGCCCCAGCACCAGGGCGGCGGCAACAGTCCTCATCCGCATCTCTTTTCTCTCCAGTTATATAGAACCAGCTAGAAAGATACCCGTTTGTCGCCGTGGAGGAAAGACCCAGCGGTCTTGCCTGAAATACTAGGGCCTGTTGATCTTTCGCCGTGAGGAGGTACAGGAGGCATGAAGGCCCGCTAGAATTTGGCTTCGCCAAAAACCCAAACTAGAGCGAGCCAATCATGCCAAGACTGATGTTAACAGACGACGACTGGGACAAGCTCTCGGAATTGATGAAACAGACCGGGCGTGTCTACAGCAAGCCAGAACACCGAAGGACGCTGGAAGGGATCCTCTATCGGATGAGGA
>JASJBY010000338.1 GCA_030066245.1 Gammaproteobacteria bacterium | reverse complement strand
ACCCTCACCGTTATCCGCATGGTCCAGCGCGCGCTGCTTGCGGGTGATCGGGCCGAGCTCAAAAGTCTCGCGGACGGATTGACCACGGCCGAAACGCGTTACCGTTACGACGGCAAGCGCATGGAGAACCCCAGCGGCTATATTGTCGACACCCTGCGTGCCGTGTTCCAAGCCCTGTTCGCCACAGACAGCTTCGAGTCTGCTCTGATCGACGTGGCCAACCGCGGTGGCGACTCCGACACCACCGGTGCCATCCTCGGAATGATTGCCGGCGCACTCTATGGCGCCGATGCCATACCCGAGCGCTGGATGTCGGCCCTGGATCAGGAGATAGGCCAGGCGTGTGTGGAGCAGGCCTGGGCGTTGCTGTCTCTCTCCCCATACATGAACCCAACAGCAGCCGACCGTCCAAATTTCACACGAGAGCCGGGAAAGACCCGACGAAACTTTCCCGATCGCAGGTGGCCAGCCGATTGACCAGGTCGACGAACTCGCGATGGGTCGCGTCCATGGCCGCCATGCCGAGCACGAAGCGTCGATCGAAGTCAGCGATCAGAATCCATGGGGATGAGGCCTCCTGAGCCCATGGGTGAGCGTTTCTGCTCATAAACCGAGAAAACGGCCGTTGATCGCGCTGTCAAGGTATTACCGGATTGAACCGTACGTCAGCAGCCCACAGTCTGGACGTCGACGAAGGGTTCGTCGCTCTCGAAGCCGGCGGCCGCGAGAAGGTCGCGGATGCTCGCCTCGATGATGTCGATGCCCTTGTTTCGGCAAAAGCGCCGCTCCTTGTCCGTGGCGTCCTCGATCAGCGCATAGCCCGCCGGTACGGCCGCGCCGTAGATCAAGTCGGAAAGTACCATGCGCTCCGTATCCCGCAGCAGCCGAAGCCCCAGGAACACGTATCGACGCCTGCGGCGTTGGTGTTTGACGAAATCCGGAATCGCAAAGCCACCCATGAGCTCGGTGATGTAGTCCACGTAGTCCGCGTCGGAGGCAACATAGTTGGCATCCGGGCGCGGGCTGCCCATGGGCTTGAACAGGATCGGCAAGCTCGTGTTGACCGCTTCCTGGTCGACTTCCCGGTAGGCGTTGCCGTCGTAGTGATGAATGCGGAAGCGATAGTCTGTCCCACCGATCCTTGCGATCCCTCGCACCAGGGTGTGGGGCACGTCCGCGTAGGAATCCTGCAGCTGCGTGTCCCGATTAATATCGATCACATAAGGTGGGCGGTACTGCTTCAGCCAGTCATGCACAGGGGCACGGGTCCAGATTCGCCCGTCGCCGTAGGTGCCATCCAGGAAGCGGGTCACCGCCCCCCGCCCGCGCTTCAGCTCCACATCCATGGCTGCGCGGGGGAACTCCCACATGAGTCGCGGCGCCATGGGCCTGCCATTGTTCATGGCAAGGATCAGGCTGTCGCTATCCGCTGGGATGGGTGCGCCCGTGGACGGGTCAATCACGCCCTGCAAGACTCCAGGCCCTAAGTAGGGGACCAACTCGCCGTACTGGATACCGTGGGCCAGATCGAAAAGTTGTTCTGACAACATATCTTCACCTGTCGTCTGTCCGATGGCTTGGAATCATCAACGGGCCGGATGCAAGAACGGAACCAGTTTCTGTAGTTTGCAGAATTCAGTGGCTTACCGGGCAGGTGACTGGGCGCAAAGCACCCCTGTGTAGAATATGCGACAAGCCGTATAACGTCTTTGTCGCATGGGATTCGACAGCACCATCTCTCCCGCTCGCGGGATAGGGGCGTGGGGAAAGGGCGCTAAAAGGTTCTGATATCCACCTCGTATACCCCGCCGATCACAACGAACTCAGCCTCTCCTTTGAGCATCCCCGGCAGCAACTGGTTGAAGAAGAAAATCTTGGGCAGGGGAACCGCGGCCTCCAGGATGTAATCGCCGAACTCGTCGGCGCGCTCGCGGCTGCTGCTGAAGCTTTTCAGGTTGTTGAGCAGGACCCGGTAGCGGCCCCGTCCACGGCGCTGCAGCACCTCGTGCTCGTCCATGTGACTGATGCCGCGGTAAAGCGTCAGGTGCCGGGTGTGGGGGTGTTGACGGGCGAGCTCGTACTGACAGTAGGTGTAGAGTAGGTCCAGCTGGGCCTCGATGGCGTTGGTGGCGTAGATGCCTGCGGCGGCTTGGCGCATGTAGGCATGGCGTGCCTCGCTGTCGCGGTCCCCAAGAGACCCGGCGTGGTGGCGTGCGAGCAGCCCGAAGCGGGTTTCTACCCAGTTCTTGAGCACGGCCCCCTCGCGTCCGTCGGAATCAAAGGACCAGCCACGCACCATACGCAGGTAATTGGCGTTGATCCGCTTCCTGCGCCCGCGCTCGGGTTCAAGCCCGACGTCTTCCAGGTGGTGGAGACGGAAGTAGACGGTCATGTAGTCCATGAACTGTCGGGCGCGTTCGCCGTGGGAACCGATGTCCGTGAGCGCCGCGAACAGATCGTCGTGTAAGGGGCGGATGCCGTCTAGCTCCAGAGGCACCGGATGCGTCTGGTAGGTGAGGCTGCCGAGGATGACGGCGGGCAGGTTGCATCGATTCAGCGACAGGCGGGCTGACGCCGGCAGGCTTGGGCGGCTGGGGGGCGGATCTTGTGGGTATTGTCTGTTGTTATCCATACAGACCACGCGCCTTTGTTGCCTATGCTACCAAGCCTGGCTGACCGGCGTCCAACAAAAAGGCCAACGAAAACAGCGTATTGATCGGGTCTCTCCCTGTTGGCACAACGCTTGCTCCATCGAGGGCGAACGCATTTTGTACAACCCGCTGCGAGCAGCGAGCAAACCAGGAGATGCTACCCATGGCACTGCGTCAATGCGCCATATACGGCAAAGGCGGAATCGGCAAGTCCACCACCACCCAGAACCTGGTGGCAGGTATGGCTGAGCTTGGCCAGAAGGTGATGATTGTCGGTTGTGACCCGAAGGCCGACTCCACCCGCCTAATCCTGCACTCCAAGGCCCAGGAGACCATCATGCACCTGGCCGCCGAGGCCGGTTCCGTGGAGGACCTGGAGCTCGAGGACGTGCTGAGGGTCGGCTATTCCGACATCAAGTGCGTGGAGTCCGGTGGCCCGGAGCCGGGTGTCGGCTGTGCCGGACGCGGCGTTATCACCGCCATCAACTTCCTGGAGGAAGAGGGCGCCTACGACGAGGATTTGAACTTCGTCTTCTACGACGTACTGGGCGACGTGGTGTGCGGCGGCTTCGCAATGCCCATCCGCGAGAACAAGGCCCAGGAGATCTACATCGTCGTGTCCGGGGAGATGATGGCCATGTATGCGGCCAACAACATCTCGAAGGGTATCGTGAAGTACGCCAACTCTGGTGGTGTGCGTCTCGCCGGTCTCATCTGCAACAGCCGTAACACCGACCGCGAGGACGAGCTGATCAAGGCCTTGGCCTCCAAGCTTGGCACCCAGATGATCCACTTCGTGCCCCGCGACAACGCCGTGCAACGCGCTGAGATCCGCCGCATGACGGTCATCGAGTATGACCCCACCCACAAGCAGGCCGACGAGTATCGGGAGTTGGCACAGAAAGTCATCGACAACAAGAATCTGGTCATCCCAACGCCCATCACGATGGACGAGTTGGAAGACCTGCTGATGGAGTTTGGTGTTCTGGAAGAGGAAGACGAGTCCATCATTGGTCAGACCGCGGCGGCCGAGGTCGCCACCGCGTAGGGGAAACCCCGAGGGGCGCTCCGGCAAGCGCCTAGCTCCCTGGCGAAGGCCGCTTCTCGGCTCCGCCAAACGTCGTCTCAAACATCCAATGAACGCCTGGTCGGCAAATTGGCCGCGGCGTTCAAGACTTGGAGAGCCATCATGGCAGCATTGACTCGTGAAGAGACCCAGGCCCTGATCCAGGAGGTCCTGGAAGTTTATCCGGAAAAGGCAAAGAAGGACCGCGCCAAGCACTTGGCGGTCAACGACCAGTCCGTCGAGCAGTCCAAGAAGTGCATCACCTCCAATCGCAAGGCCCAGCCGGGCGTTATGACCATCCGTGGTTGTGCCTACGCCGGTTCCAAGGGCGTGGTATGGGGCCCCATCAAGGACATGATCCACGTCTCACACGGTCCCGTGGGCTGCGGGCAGTACTCCCGTGCCGGGCGCCGCAACTACTACGTGGGTGTCACCGGGATCAATACCTTCGGCACCATGAACTTCACCTCGGACTTCCAGGAAAAAGACATCGTGTTCGGCGGTGACAAGAAGCTCGACAAGATCATCACCGAGATCGAGCAGCTGTTCCCGTTGAGCAAAGGGGTGACCATCCAGTCTGAGTGTCCCATCGGCCTCATCGGTGACGACATCGAGGCGGTTGCCAAGAAGAAGTCCAAGGAGCTCGACAAGCCGGTGGTGCCGGTGCGCTGCGAGGGTTTCCGCGGCGTGTCCCAGTCCCTGGGTCATCACATTGCCAACGACTCCATACGCGATTGGGTCATCGGCAACCGCGACGGTGATAACAGCTTCGCGACCACGCCCTACGACGTGGCGGTCATCGGTGACTACAACATCGGCGGTGATGCGTGGGCATCGCGCATCCTGCTCGAGGAGATGGGACTGCGTGTGGTGGCCCAGTGGTCGGGCGACGGGAGTTTGTCGGAGATCGAGCTGACCCCGAAGGTCAAGCTGAACCTGATCCACTGCTACCGCTCCATGAACTACATCAGCCGCCACATGGAAGAGAAGTACGGCATTCCCTGGATGGAATACAACTTCTTTGGCCCGACCAAAATCGCCGAGTCCCTGCGCAAAATCGCTGCTTTCTTCGACGAGACCATCCAGGCCAATGCGGAGAAAGTCATCGTGAAATACAAGGCCGAGTATGACGAGGTCATCGCCAAATATCGCCCGCGCCTGGAGGGCAGGAGGGTCATGCTCTATGTGGGCGGCCTGCGTCCGCGCCACGTCATCGGTGCCTACGAGGACTTGGGCATGGAGGTGGTCGGCACGGGCTACGAGTTCGCCCACAACGACGACTACGACCGTACCATCAAGGAGATGGGTG
>JASJBY010000036.1 GCA_030066245.1 Gammaproteobacteria bacterium | reverse complement strand
GATTTCTGGCAAGGGGGCAAGAGCGTGGCCGGTGTCCACTCGGTCGAGCCTGCGGGCGACATTGTCAGACGTTTCGCCGCGGCGGCAAGGCTGTGAAAGCTCGTGCCGCTGTCGAGTTGGCCGGGCTGCGCATTTACGGCAGAATGTGGCGCCGCCACACCCGCCGCGGTTCGCGCGCTCGAAGGGGTGGCGTTGCTGATGGAACTCGACTGCATGCGGTGAATTCAAAAGCCGCTGTAAAGCACGGTCTATGTCACTTCAATCCTGGAGAAACCAATGTTCAGAGACTTGAGACGAGCACCTTTGCATGGTGGATTGCTTGCCGTTGTGGTCCTCCTGCTCGTGCCGCAGGCAGGGCTTGCCCACTGTCAGATCCCATGCGGGATCTACGATGACCACGCGCGCGTCCAGGCGATGCTGGAAGATGCGGCCACCGTGGAGAAGGCGGCAAAGCTGATCGGTGAACTTGCCGGTAAGTCCGATGCCCAGTCACAGAATCAACTGGTCCGCTGGGTGCTGAACAAGGAAACCCACGCCCAGAACGTCATTGCCACCATCAGCGACTATTTCCTGACCCAGCGGGTCAAGGCGAGTCAGAAAGACTACGTGGAACGGTTGAAGAGGCACCATGGGGTGATCGTTGCCGCCATGAAGGCCAAGCAGAATGCGGACGTGAAGTATGCGGTAGCGCTGAGCGACAGCATAAAGGCCCTCGCCGGCTACTATCCGCCCCACGAACACTAGCGCGGGGGAAGCCGTCGCTACGGCTTGAAGCGGTTGTTGCCCCGAGCACTTCGCTTCAAGCCGCCCGCCAACGCTGCAGCGCTCATGACCTCGACGCCAATCCATTGGGGAGTGCACCCGCTCATCCTGCTCACCGTCGGGCTCGGCGTGGCCTCGCTGGTTCTGTTTGGCGTCTTTCTGTTCACGGGCTCGCTGCACCTGATTAACCTGGGGTTGACGCCCCGATGGCAGCTGGCGCTCAACGCCCTCCTGTGCTTCGTGTTCTTTCTGCAGCACAGCGGCATGATCCGGAGACCGTTCCGGCGCTGGTTGTCGCGGTATGTGCCGGAGCGCTACTTGGGCTTGTTCTACACGCTCGCTTCGTCCATCGCGGTGCTGGCACTGGTGGGCTTGTGGCAGGAGTCGGCCGTCACGCTGGCTGCGGCGGAAGGGCCCTACCGTCTGGTGCTGCGGGCCGTCTTCATGGGGGCGCTTCTGGGCAGCCTGTGGGGCACCTGGTCGGTAAAGGCGGTCGACATGTTCGGCGCGGAGGCGGTGCTGCGTAGGGCGGGGGAAACGCTGCCGCCTGGGCCGATCGTGATGCGGGGACCCTACCGCTGGGTTCGGCACCCCATCTATCTCACCACCCTGCTGATGATCTGGTCGCACCCGGACCTGACCGCAGACCGGCTGCTTTTCAACGTTCTGTTCACGCTCTGGATTGTTGCCGGCACCTGGCTGGAAGAGCGGGACCTGGTGGTGGTCTACGGCCCGGCTTATCAGGACTACCAGCGTCGCGTTCCCATGCTGATTCCCTACCGGAAGCCAGGCTCGGCAACGGGTTGAGGTGCCGACCGGCGTCATCCACGGCGGCCTCCGCAGCCACCCTGCGGCGGACGCCTATCGGGGGCTACGTTGTCAGCGCGGCGCGTGGTGTCTATTGTCCTCTTTAGCGGTCATCCGCTGGCCATCTCCCCGACCGCGCGGCCTCGCGGGTTGAAGAGGGGTCCGTCCAGGCAAGGGTTCGGTCGCGCAGGAGGGGAAATGTCGAAACGCGTACTGGTGGTGGATGACGAGCCCAACATTCTGCTTTCGCTGGAGTTTCTGATGACTCAGGCGGGCTACGAGGTGTCCACGGCCACCGACGGCGAGGCAGCGCTGCAGGCTATCGAAGCGGGCCGGCCCGATGTCGTCCTACTTGATGTCAACATTCCCAAGCGGAACGGCTACCAGGTGTGCGAGACCATTCGGGCGAATCCGGCCTGGGGCCACGTGCGCGTGGTCATGATCACCGCCAAGGGCCGCGACGTAGAGCGGGAAAAGGGGCTTGCTTTGGGCGCGGATGATTACATCATCAAACCTTTCTCCACCCACGAAGTGGTAGCCAAGGTCGCTGAGGTGCTGGCGCCTTAAGCGGACACCGGGGCGGAACGCGGTACTGCCGCCGGCCCGTGCCGCGAGACCAGCGGGGTCGGCTGACCACAACTGCAGGCATGGAGTCCATGAAACCACGCAGAAGATTCTGGGCGCTTCTGGCAGCGGTCTACGTGGTGCTGGTGGCGGTTTTCGCGGGCGCCGGGCTGTGGCTGCTGGGCGAGCTGCCTGCGGGCCGGTCCCGGGTCACCACCGTGGCCTATCTGCTGGGCGGAGGATTTGCGCTGGCCGGTATTCTGGCGCTGGTCTGGACGCTTTTGGATGCCCTGCTGATTCAGCCGCTGACGGTCCTGGCACGCACCGCCGAGATCATGGCTCGAACCAATTCGCGGCACGAGGCAGAGCTCCCCGCTCACCATTTATTGGGGGCGCTTCCCGGTGCGCTGCGACAGCTCGGCAGCTCCCTGCACCAGGCGCAAGCTGAGGCGGACAAAGCCCTGAGCGACAGTGTCGCCAGGGCCGAGAGTCAGCGGTTGCGTCTGGAGGCCGTGATCAGCGATCTGGACCTGGGCGTGGTGGTCTGCGACCACAATGGACGCATTGTGCTTTACAACCCGGCGGCCCACCGGATTCTTGGCAGCAGTCACGTGGGACTGGGACGCCCCGTCTACCAGTTCTTCGCTAAGGAGCCGCTGGTCAACACCTTGCGCATGCTCGGCGTGTCGTCCGACTCCAGGGCTCCGGCGGGTGATGACCCCACCTGCGACTTCATCTGTGCCGCCAGGGACAGCCGGCTGCTTTTTCGCTGCCATGTCACCCGGCTTACGGCCGAACAGCAGTCTGCCGCCGGCTTCGTCCTCACCTTCGAGGATGCCACGGCGCAGTTTGCCGAGCAGCAACAGCGGGACAGCTTACTGAGGGACCTGTTGGAGGGCCTGCGCCGGCCGCTGGCCAGCCTTCGAGCCGCGGCGGAGAATCTCACGGCGAATCCCGACCTGCCCGACGATCGGCGCCGTGCGTTTACCCAGATTATCGTTGACGAGAGTATTCAGCTGAGCAGCCAGCTGGCCGAGGTTGCTGCCGAGCGACAGACCCTGGTGGGCCGTCAGTGGGCGATGGCTGACATTCTCGCCGTGGATCTGGTCCGCTGCGTTGACAACCGTCTGCCTGCCGGCGCCGAGCTGCGGGTTACCCTGGTGGGGATGCCCCTGTGGGTGCACGTGGACAGTCCGACCATTGTCGAGCTGCTGGGCGAGCTTATTCAGCGCGCACACGCCTTCACCGGCGTCGCGGATTTCGATATGGAGAGCCTCATGGGGGACCGGCGTGTCTACCTGGACCTGGTGTGGAAGGGCCAGCCGATACCGGATAGCAAGGTGGCGGCCTGGCTCAAACATCGCCTGGATGCGGTGGCCGGGGCACCCACCCTTGGGGACGTGATTCTGGCCCATGACGGCGATCTGTGGAGTCAGAGCCACCGCCGCTCAGGGTACGCCCTGCTGCGCCTTCCGGTTCCGGCGTCGCGGCGCCAGTGGGAGCCGGCACCGGCGCAGCTGCCCGCGCGCCCGGAGTTCTATGACTTCGACCTGCCCGACAGCGGCCATTTCTCGACGCCGATGGCCGAAACACCGCTTGCCGAGCTGGAGTATGTGGTTTTCGACACGGAGACGACCGGCCTGAAACCGTCCAGCGGGGACGAGATTGTCTCGATTGCGGGAGTCCGGCTGGTGAACGGACGGATTCTGAGCGGTGAGGTCTTCGAGCGCCTGGTGAATCCTGGCAGGCCCATTCCGGCCGCCTCCACCCGCTTCCATGGCATCACCGACGAGGCGGTCGCAGAGAAGCCGCCCATCCACGTGGTGCTGCCCCAGTTCCATTCCTTTGTGCGCGGTGCGGTGCTGGTTGCGCACAACTCGGCTTTCGATATGAAGTTTGTTCGTTTGAAGGAGCGCAGCTGCGGTGTACATTTCGACAATCCGGTGCTGGACACGCTGCTGCTTTCGGTCTTCGTGCACGAGGAAGAGCCGGATCATACGCTGGATGGCATCGCCCGCCGGTTCGGCGTCGAACCCAGTGGTCGGCACACGGCCAGGGGCGACGCCTTCGTTACCGCCATGGTTTTCGTCCAGCTTCTCGAGCTGTTGAGATCCCGGGAGATCAGCACCTTGGGCGAGGCGCTGGCAGCCTCGGAGCGCATGTTCGACTTACGCCGGCGGCAGGAACAGTTTTGACGACAGGAAGAGAGCGGGGGAGTGGGTGGTTGGTGGGCGGTTCGGGACCGCTCGATGGGCCGGGAGATTTGCCGGCTCAGCCAATGGTGAGGCGGTGACTCTGGGGCGACGCAATCGGGAGAGCTGGCCATGGCAAATGCACCTCGGGCTCCCATGTCCGATATCTCTGACCGGCGGCGCGAGCGACTGGTGGTTCTGGCATTGGCGGGTGTTCTGGCGCTGAACTATCCGCTGCTGCAGCTCTTCGACGAGGCCAGGCTCGTCCTCGGTATACCGCTGCTATACCTGTACCTGTTCTGCGTTTGGGTGGGCTTGATCGGCCTCGGTGCACGGATCCTGGAGGGCAGAAGTCCGCCGGCGGGCCATGGCGATGGCACCGACCGGGAACACCGGCCGCGGTGACATGCTGGACGCCTGGCTCATTCTACTGATTTCCTTCGGCTATCTCGGCGTGTTGTTCGCAATCGCCTACTATGCCGATCGGCGCGCCGACAGTGGGCGGTCGGTGATCGGCAACCCCTACATCTACACCCTTTCCATTGCCGTGTACTGCACGGCCTGGACCTTCTATGGCAGTGTCGGGCGCGCTGCCAGCACCGGGGTGGGCTTCCTGCCGATCTACCTGGGCCCCACCTTGATGGCGGCTCTGTGGTGGCTGGTGCTGGCGAAGATCATCCGTATTGCGAAGGTACACAACATCACATCCATTGCCGACTTCATCGGCTCCCGGTATGGCAAGAGCGCGCTGCTGGGCGGGCTGGTCACTGTCATCGCGGTCGTCGGCATCATGCCGTACATCTCGCTGCAGCTGAAAGCCGTTTCGGCCAGCTTCGAGGTCGTCCGCAACTACCCGGAACTGAACGCGCCGGTCCATTCCATTGCGACGCCTGTATGGGCCGATTCGGCCTTCTACATCGCGCTGCTTCTCGCGGCCTTCACCATTGTCTTCGGGACCCGCCACATCGACGTCACCGAGCGTCACGAAGGCATGGTCGCCGCAATTGCCTTCGAATCGCTGGTCAAGCTGGTCGCCTTTCTCAGCATTGGTGTGTTCGTTACCTTCGTTCTGTTCGATGGTCCCGCAGAGCTGTTCGCCCAGGCCGCAACGGTGCCGGAGCTGGAGCGTCTGATGCGGCTGGAGGCGCTGCCGGGCGGCTTCACCGCCTGGTTGTCCCTGACGTTTCTCTCCATGATGGCCATCATGTTCCTGCCGCGACAGTTCCAGGTAGCCGTGGTCGAGAACGTCAACGAGGACCATCTGCGCAAGGCAAGCTGGCTGTTTCCGCTCTATCTCCTGGTCATCAACCTGTTTGTGCTGCCCATCGCCCTGGGTGGCGAGTTGCTGTTTGCCGGCAAGGACGTGGACCCGGACACGTATGTCTTGACCCTGCCCATGTCGCAGCACATGGTGGCGCTGGCTCTTTTCGTCTTCATTGGTGGACTCTCGGCGGCCACGGGCATGGTCATCGTTGCCACGATCGCCCTCTCCACCATGGTCAGCAACGACCTGCTCATGCCCATGCTGCTGCGTATCAAGTCCCTCGGTCTGGCAAAACGCAGGGACCTGACGGGGCTGCTGCTGGCCATCCGGCGAGGCGCCATCGTGGTCATACTGCTGCTGGGCTACAGTTATTTTCGCCTCATCGGCGAGTCCTATGCCTTGGTCACCATCGGCCTGGTTTCCTTCGCTGCCGCTGCGCAGTTCGCACCGGCCATCATTGCCGGTATCTACTGGACCGGGGCGAGCCGCGCGGGGGCCATTTCCGGCCTGGTGGGTGGCTTCGTTGTGTGGGGTTACACCCTGCTGCTGCCGGGCTTTGCGCGCTCCGGCTGGCTGCCCATCAGCTTTCTGGAGAATGGCCCCTGGGGAATCTCTGCCCTGAGACCCTACGAGCTCTTCGGTCTAGAGGGTCTGGATCCCATCAGCCATGCCGTGTTCTGGAGCATGCTTATCAATGTCGGCTGCCTGGTGGTGGTTTCCCTGTTTTCCCGGCGGGGTGCCATGGAGCGGGTTCAGGCGGCATTGTTCGTGGACGTCTTCCGTCAACGCAGCGGGGACACCTACGCCTGGGCAGGAACAACGACCGTGGGCGAGCTGAGGGCACTGGTTGCCCGCTTCATGGGCGAACGGCGGGCCGAGCAGGAGTTCCAGCGGTTTGCGCCCACGACGGGAAGAAGCCAACGGCATGGCGGGCAGCGCACAGAAGCCCATGTGATCAACTTCACCGAGCGGCTGCTTGCCGGTGTGATCGGCGCGGCCTCGGCGCGGGTGATGGTCTCGTCCGTGGTGCAAGGCGAGGCGCTGAGCATTGAAGGCGTCCTGGAGATCCTGGATGAGACGTCTCAGATCCGGGAGTACAGCCGGCAGTTGGAACAGAAGTCCGCCGAGTTGCAGGCAGCAACCGCGGAGCTCAAGGCCGCCAACCTCCGTCTGCAGGAGCTCGACCGCATGAAGGACGAGTTTGTGTCCACGGTGAGCCATGAGCTGCGCACCCCGTTGACCTCCATCCGGGCTTTCTCCGAGATCCTGCACGGTAACCTCGACCTGCCGCGTAACCAGCGCCAGGAGTTTCTGGCGATTGTTGTGAAGGAGACCGAACGTCTGACGCGATTGATCAACGATCTGCTGGACATCGCCAAGATCGAGTCCGGTCGCATGGACTGGCATGTGGAGGCCCACGACCTGCGGGATCTGATATCGGAGGCGGCCGCGTCCGTCAGTCAGCTGTTCCGCGAGCGCGGTGTCAAGCTGGTGCAGCGCTTGCCGGCTGACCCCGCTATGGCTCTGGTGGACCGTGACCGATTGCAGCAGGTCATCATCAATCTGCTGTCCAACGCCTGCAAATTCTGTCCGGAGCAGTTCGGCCAGGTGCAGGCGCGGCTCGAGCACGCCGAAGGCAAGCTGCGCCTCACAGTGCAGGACAACGGCCAGGGTATTCCGCCTGAGCACCTGGAACGGGTATTCGAAAAGTTTCATCAGGTCGAAGAAGGCGACGGCCAGCCCGAGAAGGGGACTGGTCTGGGGCTGGCCATCTGCCGCGGGATCGTGGAGCACCACGGCGGCCGCATCTGGGCGGAGAACGGAGCGGATGCAGGCGCCCTGTTGGTTTGCGAAATGCCAGCCAGCGGTCGCCCACGACAGCGAGGCTTTCCTTCCCCGAAGGTGAGCCCGTCCGCCGGAAGGGTACGGCTCAGATGATGCCGGTGAATTCGCTGTGCACCCGTGCGCGCAAGCGTGCGATGGCCTGCAGGCCGTCGACGAGCAGCGCTCGCTCGCGACGGGAAAGCGCCTCCGGGGGGACATAGGCGCCCACCGGCAGTCGGGCCTCGTGGTCGGCCAGCTGCTGCCGCAGCACCAGCGTGGTCAGGTGCTCGAAGGCGGCGGAAAGGTATTCCCGCTCGTCATCGTCCAACAGGCCTTTTTCATGCAGCTCAGCGATGCGCTCCCGAGTCGCCGACGCGGCGATACCCTCCCGCAAGGCCATCAGCCGAACAGCCTCTACCAGGGGCAGCAACCCGTGGTACTTGAGGTTCAGACGGCCCGCCTGGACACCGGCGTCACTGTCGGGTGCAAGTCGCCTGAACGGGCCCAGGGCCACGCCGTGGCCTTCCTGGACCTGCTCCATCATGCGGAGAAAAGCGTGGTGGCGCGGGACGGAGCGCACCAGCTCCTGGCGCAGGATCCTCGACAATCGACCCTGCCCGTAGACCGGTTGAAAGTCGAAGAAGATATCGGACAGCCGTAGGGTGGCGCTGCCCGGGCGGGTCAGCCAGTAGCTGAGCTGCTGCTGCCACTGGTCCAGACGTTTTCGCCAGAGGGGGTTGGTGGCCATGACGGCGCCTCGACAGTAGGGGATGCCGGCCCCGTTGAGCAGCCCGGTGAGGCGCCTCGCGAGCTCGATGAAATAGGTGTCGACGGAAAGGTGATTGTCGTCAGGGTAGCTGTCCAGCACGAAGCCGTTGTCCTGATCGGGAAACAGGAAGCTTTCTCCTCGGCCACCGGAGCCCATGACAATGACCTCGAAGGGTACAGGGGGCGGTCCCCAGTCCTCCTCCAGGAGAGCTTCCACCGCGCTGCGCGTTATGCGCTGGTAGAGAGCGTTGTTACAGTGGGAGAGCAGGGCCTGGACGTCTCGGGCAGGCACACCATCCCGCAAGAGCAGCCCTGCTGCCCTGATCTGAGCCTCCCGCACGCTCTTCAGATCTTCATGGTCGATGGCGCGGGTCAGCTCATCCATTAACGCCAAGTGGGGGAGCAGGGCGGCGGCCAGGGCTCGATGCAGTGCCAGGGTGCCCACCACCTCACCCCCGTCACCGATTACCGGCAGGCACTCCGCATCGTGACGGCGCATCAGACTGATGGCCTGATAGAGATAGTCATCGGGACGGGCAGAAGGTACGGGATTGGCCATGATCTTCCGCACGGGGACGCTGTGCATGCCGATGACGTCATGCGCCGTGACCATGCCGATCACGCGTTGGTGAGGGCCGACCACGACGACAGCGCCCTGGCGGTGCAGCCTCAGCAGACGCACGACCTCACGACTGTCGCCATCGCTGGCCACGACAGGCAGCGGTGAGTCCATAACGTCGCTTACGCGAAGCTGGAAGATAGGTGCGTACACCGACTGCAGCTCGCTCACGTCGCACCCGGGCGTATCAGTGGATGATGCCGGAGCGCTCTCTCCGGCCGACAACGCAAGCCAGGGTCTCGGCCCTGCTGCGCCGACATTATTTAGACCCAGCGTTGCCCGCCGAACGTTCCCTTACCCAGCAAGAGTCGTCATCGGACGAACCCGGACGTGGTGTGAAGCTTTCGGAGTTCGCTGCCCTGTGGGCTGCCGGCTGGCCTCGGCAACAGAGCAGCCTTCCATTCAGCGTATGGAGGCGCGCCCGCTGGCGCCTCGCGCTGCCGAAGGCGGCTGGCACTTCGTCAAGACCATTTTGACAGAGTACTAGGTTTACTTCGTTCTGTCCCAGCCAGGCAGCTGAGTCATCCTCCCGTGCCGGCTGCGCTCCAGCGTTCGCTCCAGCGCTCGTAGTCGCCACTGGCAGGGCTGCACGGCGACGCCTTTGCACGTCTCGCCGGGGGCGGAGGATAGCTTTCGCCCCGGGCGACGAATTTCCCCGATATGACGTTCGTTCGCATGCATGGATGAACCCGACTCCCGCGAGCCCGCGTCCGTCGGCTCAGTTCACGAGGATGACGACAGCGGCGTTTGCCACTAGCAGCAGAACGCCGATGGACAAGGCCTGGATCAGGTGACGGTGGACGGTCTGCATGGGGTCGCGTGCCCGCGAAACAGGGCCGTGGTGGGGAAGGTGAAACATGGCGGGCTCTCCTTGGTGTTCTTCGGCTAGCAAAGGGACGCGCCTTTGGACGCTGTTTGCAGCACTCAACGCAGAAAGCATGCCACCTCTGCGGTGGCGGCCTGCCGGAGACCTATCGTCACTGCTTCAAGGGGTTCGGGTGCGTGGCCGGCGGTTGGGACCGGCGGGAAGCCTTTTGCTCCCCACGGTATGCTGTGGTTCTACGAAATGTTGTGGGGGGCGGTCAGCAGGGCCAGGGCTTAGCTGGGACGCTTGAGGCCAAGCTTGCGCATGCGAAAGCGAAGCGTATTGGGATGCAGATCGAGAATGGCCGCCGCACCCCGTTCACCCTCGATGACCCAGGCCGCCTCCTGCAGGACCCGCAAGATGTGCGCCCGCTCCACTTCCTGCAGCGTCCCCAGCGAGGCCGGCGCGGGCGCCTCCAGCCGCAGCTCCAGCGCGTCCTCCACTTCGACGACAGGCCCGTTGGAGAGGATGGCTGCGCGTTCCACCACGTTCTGCAGTTCCCGCACGTTGCCCGGCCAGGGATAGCGCAGCAGCCGTTCCACGCAGGGCGTGGAGAAGTCTCTGACCGGTTTACCAAGCTTGCGGGCGGCCTTGCGCAGGAAATGGCGGGCCAGGGGCGGGATATCAGTGCGGCGTTCGCGCAGCGGCGGCACCGTCACGGGGAATACGCTGAGTCGGTAGTAGAGGTCCGGGCGAAATCTGCCGGCCGCGACCGCGTCCGACAGCTGGACGTTGGTTGCCGCAATGATCCTGACGTCGGTCGTCAGATTGCGTGTGCCGCCCAGGCGCACAAACTCTCCCTGCTGCAGGACGCGCAGCAGCTTGGCCTGCGCATCAGCCGTCAGCTCGCCCACCTCATCCAGGAAGATCGTTCCCCCATCGGCCAGCTCGAAGCGACCTTTCTTGCGCGCGCCGGCCCCTGTGAAGGCACCTTTCTCGTAACCGAACAACTCGCTTTCCACCAGGCCGCCGGGCAGCGCGGCACAGTTGACCTTGACCAGCAGCTTGCCCCGCCGGTTACTGGCCCGGTGGATCGCGTCGGCAAGCAGTTCCTTGCCGGTACCGGTCTCGCCCACTAGCAGGACGCCGGAGTCGGTAGGTGCGACCATCCTGATTTGTTTCAGCACCCGCAGGATGGCTGGCGAGCTGCCGACGAACTCGTCCGCGTCGTACTCGGTGCGCACCTCTTCTCGTAGATAAATATTCTGCCGCTGCAGCTCCTTCAGCTGGCGTGCCGCCCGCTCGGCATTGTGCACGTCGCGCAGAATCAGCGTGTAGAAACGGTTTCCCCGCGCCACGAGGCCGGACATGGATGCCTCCACGGGGAACTCTTCGCCACCCGCCCGCCGGAAAGTCAGGCCCTTTGGCGCCCATACACGCCCGGGCGACGCCGACTCCCGACCATGGCGCGAATGCATTTGCTCCTCCAGAAACGCCCGCGACTGGTCCGTGAGGAACGGATCCAGGGACAGCCCGACGACGGAGCTGGCCGGGCGCTCGAAGACTTCCTCTGCTGACTTGTTGAACAGGGTGACGTTACGCTGCTGGTCCACCGTCACGATGGCGTCCATGGCAGTATCCAGGATGCTGGCCAAGCGCTCCTGGTTCTCCCGCAGAGCCTGCTCTGCACGTTTGCGCTCGCGGATGTCCCGGACCAGAGCGATCACGCAGCGCCCGCGCTCCGTGTCGATGACGGACGCCGAGATCTCCGCCGGAATCTTCTCGCCGATGCGGGTCAGGCAGGCAAGCTCGTCGGTCCGTCCGTGCCCTTGGTTGAGCACTGACTGCACGAAGGCAAACAGGCTTGGCGTATCGTCAGGGTGGATCCCGCTGATTGGGGCGGCCAGCAATTCCTCCCGGGTGTAACCCAGCAAGTTGCAGGCCCTGGGGTTGGCGCTCAGGATGCGGTCGGCGGATGGGTCCAGCACGAAGATCGCGTCGTGGCAGTGGCTGAATATGGCGCTCAGGAAGGTGGCGCTCTCAGGCAGCGCGTCAGACTTGGGAGGCGCCTGCAGCTGTTCGTCCTTCATGCGAGGCTGCTCCAACAGGGCGCATCGACAGGTCCTAGGCTGGCAAATGCTCTGCGGTCGATGCTTCGAACTCCGGGCATTCTCTCACGAAGCACCCGCAAGTGATATGACAGAATCGCGGCGGACGGGAGCGCCCGGCGGAGATTTCCCCCGGGGCAGGGTAACCGCCATCGGGTTCAGCCCGCCCGGGCATAGGGCGCGGGCCGGCTTCGGCGGGCCCCGCGCCATGGCCTGGGCGGCCGGGGTCCAGAGCGGGTGGTCGGATGGACCGGCGCGGCGTCGACTGCTCTAATACCCCCCTTGAACCGCGTTTCCCACCAAGAGGAGCTTGTCATGATTGAAGACCGACCCCGGCTCAAGAGTCGATTGCCCCTGTGTATGAACGCTGCATTCCTCGCAGGCGTGCTGCTGTCGCCGGCTTTGTCCGCAGCGCACCACGCGGGACAGGAGATGCAGACCCAGGCGGGCCATCACTGCAAGCACCATCAGCGTCACGGGGGCAAGGGAACACACTCGGGCCACCAAGGACATGGCGGCAAGATGCAGGGGCATGGCGGCCATCATGGCTGCGGTGGCAAGATGGGAAGACACGGCGGCCATCATGGCCACGGCGCTCATCACGGGAAGAAGCTGTTTGGTCCGCACTGGAGGACGACTCTGTCACCCGAGCAGGCCAACGAGCTGGACAGACTGCGTGTGGAACACGCCAAGCGCAAAATGCCCCTGAAGGCAAAGGCCAAGGCCATCAAGCTGGAGCTGACGGCGATGGCGACGGCGGACGAGCCTGCCATGTCGACCATAGATGCCCGCATCGACGCGCTGCTGGCGGTGAAGCGGGAGATGCTGAAGCACAAGTACGCCCATATTGCCGCCATGCGCAAGGTGCTCACGCCGGAGCAAAGGATCTCATTCGACATGGATGTTCTGAAGCGAAGTAAGCAGAAAGGCAAGAAGCACCGCTGACGTTCCTGTTGGCCGCAGCTCCCCGGCAGCGTGTCCGGGGGGCGGCCAGGGCTTATCCGACGGGTAGCGCAGTCCGCTCAACAACGCGGCGCAACACGAAGCTGGAATGGACGCCGGAGACACCCTCTATGCGGGTGATCTTATCGAGCAGCAGCGATTGGTAGGCTTCCATGTCCCGTACCACGACCTTGAGCTGATAGTCGGCCTCCTGGCCGGTTATCAGAAGGCACTCCAGCACCTCCGGCAGCTCCCTCACCGCGGCATCGAAGCGGGCGAAGCGCTCCGGTGTGTGGCGGTCCATGGAGATGTGCACAAGAGCGAGCAGCGTCAGGCCCAGCTTGCGGGCATCCAACAGTGCGCGGTAGCCGACGATCAGGCCGGATTCCTCCAGAGCGCGGACTCGCCGCAGGCAGGGCGAAGGCGAGAGACCGATGCTGTCGGCCAAGTCCTGGTTGCTGACGCGGCCTTTCTCCTGCAGCACCCGGAGAATCCGTCGATCGTAGCGGTCAAGCCCCATATTGCGCTCCTTTGCCTTTGGAAAAGTCGAAATGACCTATATAGACAAAATTATTAGCAGAATCTTCCAAGTTATGGGGTTTTGTCAAGCAAATACGCAAGCGACTGCCGTGTCATTTACCCTATCATTTCCCCGTCTGTTACCCACAGGCAACATCAGCCAGCGCCCACCCGGCGGTGGCCCGTAGGAGCCGGTCCCAAAAGGAACGGCCAGGCCCGGACCTCTACCCGAGGACAAGGCCGACATGGTGCTCTGCCAGCGTTCGAGGGGAAGCCGATGACGAGCTATGACCACCGCAAGTACCAGCCCGCTCCGAGGGTGTCTCTTGCCCACCGGCGATGGCCCGACCGCGTGATCGAGCAGGCTCCCCGGTGGGTAAGCGTCGATCTGCGCGATGGCAACCAGGCACTGCTGGAGCCCATGAGCGTGGCTCAGAAGCGACGGCTATGGATGCTTCTCGTCAAGCTGGGTTTCAAGGATATAGAGGTAGGGTTCCCGTCGGCCAGCCAGCCCGACTACGACTTTGTGCGCTGGCTGGTCGACGAGGACCAGATCCCCGAAGACGTAACGGTGCAAGTGCTGGTGCAGGCCAGAGAGCCGCTGATCGTGCGCACCTTTGAAGCGCTTCGGGGTGTGCGGCGGGCGATCGTGCACGTTTACAACTCCACCTCGCCCGTGCAGCGCGCAAGGGTGTTCGGGAAGGCGCGCTCCGGGATCACGGCCATCGCCCGGCACGGCGCCGGCTTGTTGGCCAGGGAGGCGGCAAAGTATTCCGGTACGGAATGGGTATTCCAGTACTCGCCTGAGAGCTTTAGCAGCACCGAAATGGACTACGCCGTGGAAATCTGTGAGGAGGTCCTTGGCGTGTGGGAGCCCACGCCGGCGAGTCCCTGCATCATCAACCTGCCCGCTACCGTGGAGGTTTCCACGCCCAACGTCTTCGCGGACCAGGTGGAATTCTTTGCTACCCGGATCAGCCGTCGAGACAGCATTGTCCTGTCGGTGCACCCGCACAACGACCGGGGATCCGCCGTGGCTGCCGCGGAGCTTGCCGTCATGGCCGGTGCCGACCGTGTGGAAGGGACGCTGCTCGGTAACGGTGAGCGGACCGGCAACCTTGACATCGTCACCATGGCTATGAACCTCTACAGCCAGGGGGTGGACCCGGCGCTGGACCTCTCCAACCCCGACGAGATTATCCAGGTGGTCGGCGAGTGCACGGGCATGGCGCCGCACCCCCGGCATCCATGGGTGGGTGAGATGGTCTACACGGCCTTTTCCGGCAGTCACCAGGACGCCATTCGCAAGTGTCTGCTCCGCCAGCAGCCCGACGAGCCCTGGCAGGTAGCCTACTTGCCCATCGACCCGCGCGACATTGGCCGGGACTATCAGGCGGTGATTCGCATCAACAGCCAGTCCGGCAAGGGCGGTGTTGCGTTTGTGCTGGAGCGGGAGCACGGGCTCAGGTTGCCGCGTTGGATGCAGGTGGAGCTCGCCCAGGCGGTTCAGCAGGTGAGTGAGCAGCAGGTTGGAGAGGTTGACGCCGCCACTGTGTATGCCCTGTTTCAAGACCGCTTTGTTGCGGAGCAGGATCCGGTTCGGCTGCTGGGCTACCGGCTGGAGCGGAATGGCCACGATGCGATGGTCGCACGGGTGTCAATTCACGGGGAAGAGCATACGTTGCATGGGGAAGGGCAAGGAGCCATCTCGGCTTTCGTCAACGCATGGACGCGCTACAGCGGCCAGCAGGTGAACGTCGTGGATTACGCTGAACATGCGCTGGGCGAAGGCACCGACGCCGAAGCCGCGGCCTATGTACAGCTCAGCGTCGACGGTGAGAGGGTATCCGGTGCGGCCCGCGATCGCGATACCGTGAGCGCGGCGCTCAAGGCGGTTCTGTCGGCATTGAATCGTGACTGCGTTCAGCGTGCCAGCGCCGGGGTTGCCGCCTAGCCGTTGAACCGACGCGGGTGGCAGCGCTGGCGACAGGGCGGTGCCGGGTTGCTGCAGCCTGCCCAGCGAAAGCTACAGCAACCCGGTTGAAGAACGCTCCGAGTTCGATTCCTACGTGTACCGGCGGCTTCTGAAGCTCACCGTGGCCTTGTAGTCGTCCATGCGCCCGACACGGCGGATGTCCGCCCAGGTGCCTTTGTAATAGGGCACCACGTTCTCATCGACCGCCTCCGTGGTGACATCGCCGGCGACGCCGAACGGATAGGCGAACAGCATGAATACCTGGCTGCGTTTGATGTCCGGCTCCAGGTAGGCCATGGCAACCACGGAACCGTAGTCGTTGTGGATGTCCACGATGTCTCCGCTCTCGACCCCAAGCCCGGCGGCATCTTCAGGATTGATTTCCACATACGCCATTGGATAGCGCCCGCGGCGAAATGCCATATAGCGATCATGGTAGGCCGTCTGCCAGATGTGGTTGCTGCGCCCGTTGTTGATCCAGAAGCGGTACTTTTCCTTCTGCTTCGCAACCGGCTTCAGCAGTCCCTGCCACGGGGATTCCTTGAAGTGAGCCCTGCCGTCGCTGGTATCGAACTTGCCGTCCGTGTAGTGCATTTCTGTGCCGATAAGCCGGCCGTCGCGAAAAGCCTTGACCGGCAGCTGTACGCCGTTGTTGCCCATCGCCCGCAGGCGCGCGTAGGTGACCATGCCGCCCGTGCCGCCTCCCTGGCTGTCGATTCCCTCGGGTTGGCGGAAGCCGTCGTTGAAGGCGTCTTCCTCGGTCTGCCATTCAAAGCCAGCGAAGCGCCTAGCCATCTCTTCGTCGCCCGCCTTTTGGTAAAGCTCCTTGAGCGCATTGGCCATGTCAGCAGCGATTAACGCATCGGCTTTCGCGCTGCCCGGTGGTTCCATGAACTTCTCCGACAGTCGCAATCGTCGCTCGCCGTTCATGGACGTCAGGTTGCGTTCACCCGGATGCGCGCCGGGCAGCATCAGATGCCCCGCCAGGGCGAACTTGGTGGGATAAAGGTCGACGCTGGCAATGAACAGGCCTCCTTTGCGATTGACTGCGTCAAGCACGGCATCCACAAGCGTTTCCGTCCCTGAGCCGCGGGCTTGCGCCATGGCCTCGCGTACCCGGTTGGCCCGTCGCACTACAGCCTCGCGATAGCGTTCGGCATTGCACGTGGTTTGAAACGCGTTGCACGCCCACACGGTCAGCATCTTGCCTTTACCCTTCATGAGCTCCTGGTCGATGTAGGGTGCCGGGCGCGGGCCGGGGTATGGCGGGCGCGCGTAGCCCTCCTGATGGCCGCCCATGCGCACCACCCCGGTGCCGCGTCTACCGACGTTATGAGTCGCCAGCACCAGGTCCACAAGGGAAACCTGGATGTGATAGTTGTCGTTTCCCCAGATGATGCCCTTTTCGTACGCGTGCATGGCGCGCGGACGGTGCCCGGAGCGCTTGGCTTTGTATGACCACTCGGCGGCCTTTCTGAGCTTTGCCACCGGTACGCCGGTGATGCGGCTGGTTTGCTCGAGGCTCATGCGGTTGGCTGCCCGGGCTTTCTCGAAGCCCGTCGTGTGGTCCTTGATGAACCGGTCGTCGTGCCATCCCTGTTCCACGACATGGGTGAGCAATCCGTTGAAGAGGGCAATATCGGTGCCGGGGTTGATGTCCAGATGCAGCACGTTCGCCTTCCCCGCTGCCTGCTCTGCGACCGCAACGGAGGGCGTTCGTCGAGGGTCGACGAAAATTACTTTACCTCGCCCGGCGGTCTCTCCCGGGAACCAGTTGCGCTTCTTCTCGAGCGTGGCGCCTTGCAGGTTCGGCAGCCAGTGAGCGAGAAAATAGTTCGTCTGGGTTTCGTAGGGGTTGTTGCCGATGGACCAGATCACGTCGGCCACTTGCGCATCCTCGTAGCTGTTGTTCAGCTCTCCGATGCCCATGTCGCGGCTGGCGTGGCACTCCGAGTTGTAGGCCGGCCGATTATGGATGCGCACCATCTTGGTTCGGATAGCGGAGAACATCAGCTTTCCGGTGGCCCAGGTGTCCTCGAAGCCACCGCCAGCACCGCCGTGGTCGAAACAGTTGAAGAAGACGCCGTCGCTGCCGTGCTCATCGAGCACGCCTTTGGTCACGCCCGCATAGACGGCTAAAGCCTGGTCCCAGGTGGTGTCGTGCCAGTCATCGCCCGTGAACAGGCGCGGATGCGTCAGGCGGTTGGCGGATGCGCCGTGACCGTTGTACATGACGCTGGCCAGCTGGCCGCCGCGCGTAGAGGAAAGACCCTGGTTAACGACACATGCTTTGTCGGGCAGAACCATCACGTTGTAGCGCCGACCGTTGTCGCCGGTCACGACATTGTGCATGGCCGGTGTCATCGTTACCGCCAGCGGCCCGAGCTGTTTGCGGAAATCCAGGCCCAGCGCATTCTCGTCCGGCGCCCTACCGCCCTCCCGGTTCTCCGGCCACTTGTAGACGTGGTAGCCGCAGCCGACGATGCAGAAATGACAGGTCATCAGGGATTTCTCAGCGTCAGGAGGCGGCAGGGGAATACGGTCTCTCGGTGTGCTCATGAGTGTCACCTCCTCAGAGGATGTTGGCCTGGCGGCCATAGAGAAGACCATCCACGGCGACCGCGGCAATGCTGTCGTCCGCCGGCTGATACTCGAGCACGATCCGGGGAAGATTCTCCGTGGCCTGGCCGCAGACCTGCTGGCCGCCCTTCTCCGGGTCGAAAATGCTGAAATGACAAGGACACTTGAGGGTGCGCGCAGCCGCGTCGTAGGTGACGATGCACCCCATATGCGTGCACATGGTGCTGTGCGCGACCAGGTCCGCGTCGGGCCCGATGCCGCCTGGCACAGGGTAGCCTATTCTGAGCAGGACGCAGGGCGAGTGCGGATCGGGATAGGCAAAGCCGTGCGGGACGCCGACTTGCACTTCTCTGGCTGCGACTAGGGTGACTCGGGGGTAGGGCAGCGTGACGCCTCCCTGCCGCACACCGTGCCCGGCTGCGGCGGCCAGCCCCGTGACGCTGGCGGTGCCGGCGGCGATTCCGCCTCCACTGAGCCGCATGAAATCGCGGCGGGTAAGCTTGCTCATCCTGCCTCCTCCTCGCATTCGTTGTGTTCGGTGGGATCCGCGGCCGGTACCTCGAAGAGGCTTTCCGATCCGCTTACGCAGTGAGCGACAGGCGCTGAGTGGGACGATACTGGATGCAGAAGTTGTGAGCGCCGTATCGATGCGCGCTTGATACTTGAGTATAGCAGTCGGACTAAGCGGAGGGCCTACCGGGACGGCGAACCAGTTTCACCAGACCGGCAGAACACTCGTTTTCTGCGCGGCCATCGGATACGGCTGTCAGTCCCGGTCCTTGGTCTTGCTCAGGGACTCTTTGAGCAGCTCGCCGAAAGTGCCGATACCGCTCTTGCTCCGGTGGCCGGTGCTCTTGTCTGCGGCATAGGCGTCGATTTCGGCTGTCGTCTCAGCCCGTCGGGAGCTATCCAAGGAAAGCGCGACGCGGCGTTTCTCCGGGTCGACGCCGAGCACGGTGGCGTCCACCACGTCGCCCACGTCGACAACTTCACGGGGGTGGCTGACACGGCGGCCCGCGCCCAGCTCGCTCACGTGCACCAGCCCTTCGATGCCCGGCTCCAGCTCGACGAACGCGCCAAACGGCTGGAGTCGGGTGACCGTACCCTTGACCCGGAGGCCCTCTGAAAGGCGCAGGCCGGCGTCCTCCCACGGATCCCTGGCGAGGGCACGAATGGACAGGGCTATCTTCTCGGGATGTCTGGGGTCGCTGGTTGTTTCCACGCGCAGGACGGCGACTTCCACCGACTGCCCAACGGTCAGCAGGTCCTGCGGATGCTTGACGTGTCCGAACGCCAACTCGCTGATGTGTACCATGCCCTCGACGCCGCCCAGGTCCACAAAGGCCCCGTAGTCCTGAAGAGACGTCACCTTGCCCTTGAGGACGGCCCCGACCTCGAGGCGAGCCCGGGTCTGTTCAGCCAGCAACCGCTGCTCCTCTTCCAGCAGCTCGCGGCGTGACAGCACCAGGTTGGGTCTCCTGCCGCCTTCGTAACGGGTGATGCGGAAGGAAAGTCGCTGGCCGACGAAGGAGTCCGTTTCTTCGATGTAATGGAGGTCGAGCTGCGATGCCGGACAGAAAGCGCGCATGCCGGCTACCTGAACCTCGACACCGCCCTTGGTGACAGCGGTGATCAGCCCTTCAACGGGCAGGTGGCTCTCGAAGGCTGCCTGCAACTCGGCACTGCCGTGAACACGGCGGCTTCCCTGGCTGGCCAGCAGCAGAGTTCCGCTCCGCTCGTCCAGCCGGGCGACGACCGCATCCAACGTGTCGCCCACCTGGACCCTGAGCTCCCCCTCCGCGTCCCTCAGCTCCTCCGTGGGCATGGCTCCTTCAGACTTGGCACCGATGTCGACGAAAACGTTGTCGCGCCCGATGGACACGACGCGGCCGCGCACCCGGTCGCCGACCCTGGGTTCCCGCCGGGCGCCGCCCCCGTTGCGCTGCTCGAACTGACCCAGCAGTGCTTCAAAGCTGTCGCTGTCTGCCATGGTCGCCCCAGTCTACCGGAGCGCGCTCCGAGAGTGAATGCGCACGGGTTCCGCTCAACTCGGCTACAGTTGGTAGCGTTGCCAGGGAAACGAGACGAGGGAAAAAGGGCTATGCAAAGGAGAATCATGCAGCGGCGTCTCGGTGGTCTCCTGGCAGCCGTTTTGGCTTTTCTGGCCGCAGAGCAGGTGGCAGCGACAAAGCCAGACCGGTCGCTCACCGTCGTTTATTCGGGCAGTCTGCTGGGAGAGCTGGAGCCCTGCGGCTGCACCCGCGAGGGAGATCTCGGCGGTATTCGGCGCCAGGCAAGCCTGCTCGATGCGTTGCGGGCGGAGCAGCCGGAGCTGGTTCTGATCTCGGCTGGCGGCTTTTTTAGCACGCTTCTGCCCACTCATCGCATCACCAATCGTTTCATTCTGACCGGCTTGGCGGAGCTGCACTACGACGCCGTCGGCGTGCAGTGGGGTGACCTCACCTACGGGTCCGACGTGCTCTCGGATGCATCTCTGCCCCTGGTCGCCAGCAACTGGCTTGGGGCCGAGTTTCTCCGAGTTCGTCTGCTGGACCGGGGTGGCCGGAAACTCGCCTATTACCAGTGGCTGCCTCCCGAGGCGTCGCCGTACAGGCGCATGCAGGGTCAGCATGCGCGGGTCGCGGACGCGGCCGACGGGTTGGCGGCGGCCTTGCGGCAGGCCCGTGCGCAGGGGGCCTTGACGCTTCTCGGTGCCAGCCTCTCGGCTGGCGCGGCCGCCCGGCTACTTCCCCTCGGTCTGGTCGATGTGCTCGTCCTGCCGTCGAAACGAGAACAGTTCGGAGCACCGGAGCAAGTTGGCAGCACGCTTGTCTTGAGGCCCGGGAGCCGCGGTCAGCGACTTGGTCGGCTGGACCTCACGCTGGCCGATGATGGGCGGATCCGACGCTGGGAGCACAACGTGTTGGCTCTGCCCGACACGGTCGCCGATGCACCCCGTATGCAGCCGTGGTACGACGGGTACACGGCAGCCCTGAAACAGGACTATGCGCAGCGTCTGGTCCGGGACCGGCAAACGACGGGTGAGAGCCCTTTTCTAGGCAGTGAGGGGTGCATTGGCTGCCACGGGACGATTTACGCCGGCTGGACGGGGACTGAGCATGCGGGTGCTTTCGCGTCACTCGAGGAAGTGGACAAGTCCTTCGACGCCAACTGTATCGGATGTCACACGGTCGGTTTCGGCGAAACGGGCGGGTTCACCGACCCCGAGTCCAGCGGACATCTGGCCGGCGTGGGCTGCGAGGCCTGTCACGGCCCCGGCAGAGTCCACGCCGAGAGCGGCGGCAGCCGGGACTTCGAGGCCGACGCCGGGCGCGGAGCCGACGCATGCCACCGATGCCACAATCGTATTCACAGCCCGTCTTTCCAGTTCGAGCGTTACTGGTCGGGGGTCCGGCATGGCCCGGAGAGCGGAGCACAGCCGAGCCCCTGAGCCCACCACCCTCTAGCCCGGCTACTCGGTCTGCACTTCGATGATGATCTGGCCGCCATCCACGGCGTCGGGTGACCTGTCTTTGGCCTGGTCCAGCAGTAGCCGTCCCCTGATACGGACCGGGCTCTCTCCGTTCCTCGGGTCCAGCAGTGCCGGCAGGGCACGGCGCATTCTGGTCAGGGGACCGGCTTCTTGGCCGGTATCCGCCAAGCCCGGCAGCCCGCGGTAGAGCCAGCTGCCCGATTGCTGCGGGGACCCGACCGGGGCAAGGGCCTCAGGCGGCAAGGTCAGGTCCAGAGGGCGCCGGGAACTGCCCCGGACCAGCGTTCGCGCCCGGATGCCCGAAACTGCTGTCGCCGGTTGCTCCGGGGTCTCTGCTTCCAGTCCGCCACCTGGCCTGTCGGCGTCCTCTGCGCGTGCGCCGCCATGGAGCGCTCCCGTGAACGAGAGGAACAAAAGCACGATGGCGGCGGATCTGACCAATAGCACGGCTGGCTGGTGTCGCAGTTACGTCAAGCGCTTTCTCTACGCGACGACTCATGGATATATCGGCCGCAGGCAGGGGAATCCTGAAGAACGCAGTTGACTAGTCCGCACGCGACTCTACTGAGCCGGAATCCGCTGCGTGATGGTCCGGTCGGGGCGTCGGCGCAGATGACGGGCGGCGTACGGCTTGCCAAAGCCCGGCATCTCCGGGTCTTGGCAGGCCTTGAGCTTGGCGGACTGGAAGGTCTTTTCGGACCGGGGCAAACGCCTTGATGTCAAGGCCGCACCTGCTTCGGCGGCGTTGTCTGTGGCAGTGGGCTTGGGTCCGTATAGCCCACGCAGCGAAGGAAGATTGTCCTGGACAAAAGCTTTTCAATCGGCCACCATTATGAGGTACGCAACGTTAAGCCGGAGGTAGTGAACAGTGATGACGGGTGTCGCGATTAATTGGGCCGAGCGCGGCCACATCCCGGATCCCGTGCTTCGCCGCGGCATTCGGCTATTGCTGAAGCGCCGTCTTGCGTCTCTCGCCCTGGGCGACTGCGAGACCCTCGCCGATGGGGAAAACCGCTTCTCCGACAGCATGGATAAAGCGGTCGTGGCGCCCCTCCCGGAGAAAGCCAACGAACAACACTACGAGCTTCCAGCCGAGTTCTTCGAGCAGGTTATCGGTAGCCGACGCAAATATAGCTGTTGCTTCTGGGGATCGGGCGTGGACGGGCTCGATTCGGCTGAGGACGCGGCCCTGGCCACGACCTGCGCACGGGCTGGTATCGCCGATGACATGGACATCCTAGAACTCGGATGCGGTTGGGGATCCCTCACGCTGTGGATGGCGGAGCACTACCCTCACAGTCGCATCACGGCCGTATCCAACGCGCGGTCTCAGGGCGACTATGTTCGCAAGCAGGCGCGTAACCGAGGTTTGGAAAACGTCCGGGTTGTGACACGGGACATGAACGACTTCGACCCCGGCGAACGGTTCGACCGCGTGGTTTCGGTGGAGATGTTCGAGCACATGCGCAACTACCGTCGCCTTTTCGGCCGCATTCACGACTGGCTGCGACCGGGAGGGCGTTTCTTCATGCACATTTTCTGTCATCGGGACGCGAGCTATGTATTCGAGGATGCGGGTGCCAATGACTGGATGAGCCG
>JASJBY010000337.1 GCA_030066245.1 Gammaproteobacteria bacterium | reverse complement strand
AGAGCGTGCCCTTGTCCAGAAGGTCTGCGTTGGCCGAGCGGTCATCGGCGTCAAATCGCCCGTCCGTAACAAATTTGTAGAAGTACTCGAAACGTGCGTCATCTCCCGTGTAAACGACCACGCGTCCGTCGGGAGCCACGACTGTGCTGGCGCCCTCATGCTTGAAGCGACCCAGCGCCGTACGCTTCTTCGGCTCTGAGCCCGGTGTGTACGGATCCACTTCCACGACCCAGCCGAAGCGGAAGGGCTCCGTCGGGTGTCTGCCGTAGTCGAAGCGCTGGTCGGTCAGCTCCCAGGCGCGTGGGCTGAGTCCTCGGGGTAGGGGAATGCGCCGGTGAAACATGTAGTGGCGGTTTGACGGTCGCGCGGCGTCGCCCGCTGCGCTTCGCATCAGGCGGGCGGGGTCGCCGAAATACTGGTCGAAGTTCTCCTCGCAGGTAAGCACGGTCCCCCAGGGTGTCTTGCCGCCCGCACAGTTGTTGAGCGTGCCGAGGACACGGCGACCGGTCGGGTCGGCTCGTGTTCTCAGCAAGGAATGCCCTGCGGCCGGTCCGGTGAGGGTCATGGGGCTGTCGCCGGTCAAACGTCTGTTGAACGATGAGTCCTTCACCACGCGCCAGCTTCCGCTTCGGCGCTCTATCTCTACGATGGACATGCCGTGCGCCGCCTTCATGCTGTCAACTGCCGCGGGATACCGGCTAACGTAGTCGGCCGTCCGCGGGCTGCGCCTGCCGGGCCAGCCGGGCAGCATCAGCTCCTCGTTGGTGAACTCGTGGTTGACCGCCAGCAGACCATGCTGCGAGGGTCGGCGGGTCCCTGTCGGCAGAGGAAAGTAGGCGTTGAAGTCGCAGTTGTAGCCGAACTGGCCGCGCTGGCGTCCGCTCCCTTCGCGGGTGAGCAGCACCTCCAGGTTATCTATGTCCAAACCGGTGATGTCGGGGAAGAGCGAGTCCCCCCATCGCAGCAGCACTTGAGCCTGATAACCCTCAGGGACCACAAGCTCGTCTTTCGAGGAGCCGGCAATGGGCGTGAAGCCAAGAGAGTCGCCGCTTTCCTGTGCGGTTCGGCGGGAGGCGGCATGTAGAACTGCCGGAGCGACGACACACAGGGGTGCACTGGCCGCAGCCCTGGCGAGGCTGCGAAGGAAAGAGCGACGGGTGTGAAGCCGGCGCAGCAGCAGCTCTTCCAAGGCCTCGGCGCCGGCGGGCCGGCCGTCGCTGCCGGGGGCTACATCGGGTCCGTCGTCTTCTCTGCAGCGGTCACTTTCGGTGAATTCTTCGTTGTTCATCGGTTAACCCTCGCCATGAGCAGGATTTCGAATGTCGATCCCGATTCTGGGTGCGCCGGTTGACGGAGACCGCCTGTCATCGGGCAGCGATACAGGCTGGGCTTACCCGTCTGCCGACAGTCTTTAGCCGCGGCCCCGAACGGTCCCGATAAGCCAGAGTTTCTCGCCATGGTCAATCTTGGCTCTCAGGTGGCGGATGTAGACATCGACAACGTTGGTGAGAGGATCTTTGTCGTTGCCCCAGACGGAATCCAGGATCTCGCTGCGACTGAACACCCGGCCCGGCCTGCGCATCAACAGCTCCAACAAGCCCACTTCCTTGTCGGTCAGCCGAATTTCGCGACCGGCGTTGTGGCTCTTTTCATACCACCGAGGGAAGTTCTTGGCTCGCATCCACTGAGACAATCAGAGTCGTCTCTCTGCTCAGTATGGTCTCGACTTTGACGCTCCCACTGTGGGCGAGAACGATGGCTCATGCAAATGGCAAATCAAGTCCAGGGTGTGATTGTTCGCCAGGCAGACCAGGTGCACACCAAGCGTATCCAGATATCGAGGTACGTTCTCCACGTCGGCGTAGTGCAGGTGTTCCTTCGAACCGACGTGGGGGGAGGGGAATCGGTCCGTAATCGGGGTCTCCAGGTTCGCAGCCGTGAAGTCGGATGCAGCGCAGATCCCCTGAAACGCCTCCAGCATGTAAGCGTAACCGCGTTATCGAAGAATGGATTGCCGGCCCCTGCTGACCAGGCGGTCCTGATAGTTCTCGCCGAAACTCGTGTCGCCTAGGAAGAGGACATCCATTGCCGATGCCTCAGTCGCCGAGGGTCGCGGCTCGGCATCGGCGGCTGTGTCCCAGGGTGTGGGTGCAGATCATCGGGCTCCGCCCTCACAGGGGAATCACTGGAGTGAGGCAATCGCTCTGGTTGAGCGGACGCTCGGATACTAACTCAGATTCAAGGCACCTGGATAGCCTTCGGGTCATTTGAAGACGGAGGATGCAGGTGTCGAGAAGGACCGGGCGCCTGGCCGAATGTCAACGGTGACGGCGTGGATGACTGGGCGGCTGCGGATGCAGGGTTTTCTTAGGAGCCTGGACAGGGCATAGCGCCGCAGCTGTCGTTGACCCCTATCAACCGTACGTGTGTCGCAACCTGTGTAGCGGGACGTTTCCCTGCGGCTGCCGACCGTTGCCTTGCAGCACCATGACCATGTGGTTCGGAACGCTGGGCCGAACCCGGGTCTCCAGCCATTCAGCCACTCGGCAGGTTTGCCCCGCTGGGCTGCGGTACCTGTAGCCGGCGACTTCTTCGTGCGACGGCGCCAGGATGAGAACTCGAATGCCTTCCAACTCCCAAATCCGCGCTTCCAGTTCCCCGACTTTCATCTGCACAGCTCCTTGTGTCCGCGCGTAGGTCTTGCTCGTGCGTCGCCTGTTGTCCCATGAGACTGGCGTAACTCCCGCCAACCCCATGTGGAGGTGAGTTGCCGCGTGAACAGTGCCCGCACCCAAAGGGTTAGCTAACCCGCGCTCGACGGTCAAGCAACGCCGCGTCGCCTGGTCCGGCCGCGGGGCCACTTTCAGGCCGTTCTGTGACTCACGTCACGCTTGGAGTACAGTGGCGGCGCTGGCCAGGGCGCACCAGCCATGCGGAGAAACCACGCCGACTGAGCGCCGGCTAACTGGCATGAAAGGTATCGCAGCGACCCAGGAGGAGCTCGGGCTAGAGCACGAGCCAAAGCACGAACACGACGATGGCGACGATGATCAGGATTACGAGGTCTGATTTGGATGCGTCATGCATACCCATACGTTAGAGAATGCATGACCGTGCGGCTGTGCTTTAGGTCACGTCTTGTCGTGACCAGCTGTGAGTAGGTTCACGATTTGGCACCAGGCCTGTCAATCGCTGAAGAGTGAGACCGGCGCCGGGGACGTGTAAATGGCTGCTGGTCTGCTTCCGCAGCCAGACAACCGATGTACCCCATTGGCCTGAACGGCCGGCTATGGCATATGCGCCGAGTTCGGCCGCATCGCCGAACCTCTGAGATCAGAACTAGTAACGGTAGCCGCCGTAGCCGCGCCCGCTTTCGCTACTTTCGTCCGGTTTGGTGGTCTGGCTTGTGGGTCCGCACGCGATGAGGCCGGACAAGAGCACTGCGACTGCAATAATAGCCCCAAGTTTTTTGGCCCAGAAGTGGCTGTCGAGTTTGACCATTTTACTGCCTGTTCTTACCACGAACCAACGTAGCATAAGACATCAGCCGGTTGCCAATTATCCGTCAGGCGTTGCAGCGGTCGGCCGGCACCAGCCTGGCTTGTCTATTTATGAGTCATCCGCCGCTGGAGCTGCGCATCGCTGCCTTCAGAGAGGGCTGCTGAGCACTCGGGTCAGTAAGGAAGTGCTGAGACCGAAGGCTCCGGGTCGGACATCATGATCGAGCCTTGCCGCTCCGGCCGGCCAGGAAGCACCGCACGGCTTGAGCGGCCACGTCGGTGATCAGCGGAGCGCCGTCTGACATGGCGTATTCCAGGGTGATGGGTCCCGGGCAGAGGCTGAATACGGCGCTGATGCCCACATCGACCAGCGTGTCCACGCCGGTGCCCACGCTACCCGCGATGGCGATGCATGGCACCCCGTGGGCCTGGGCGGCGGCACCAACGCCGGCAGGCGCCTTCCCGTGCGCGGTTTGAAAGTCAATCTGACCTTCTCCGGTGAATGCCAAATCCGCATCCGCCAGCTTAGCATTCAGACTGACCAGATCGAGGACCACGTCGACCCCGCGGCGAAGCTCGGCACCGAGAAACGCATGCAGCCCCGCGCCCAGGCCCCCTGCGGCACCACCGCCCGGAAGCGCACGCACATCGCGCCCGAGATCGCGCTCGATGACATCGGCCAGGTGGGCGAGCCCGGCGTCCAACTGCGCCACTTGCTCGGGGGTCGCGCCTTTCTGGGGGCCGTACACCGGAGCCGCACCTTTGGGGCCTGTCAACGGGTTGTCTACATCGCAGACGGCCTCGATCCGCACACCGGCAAGGCGTGCGTCAAGACCTGACATGTCGATATGACGGATGCGCGACAGCATGCCGCCGACGGGAGACACGCCGTCACCGGCCTCGTCCAGAAAGCGAACGCCAAGCGCGCTGGCGACGCCGATGCCGCCGTCGTTGGTGGCGCTGCCGCCTATGCCGACGACGATGCGGGCCACGCCCTGGTCGAGGGCATCGGCGATCAACTGGCCGGTGCCCAGCGTCGTAGTGGCCGTCGGGTCTCGCCGGTCCTCCGGCAGCAGCACCAGACCGCTGGCCAGAGCCATCTCGATCGCAGCCAGTCCCATGGAGGACACATGGCAGTAATCGGCATCGACGAGCTCCCGCCTCGGTCCCTCCACCTGCGCCGTGCGACGCTCGCCATCCAGCGCTTCAAGGGCCACGTCGACCATGCCGTCGCCGCCGTCGGCGACGGGCACCTGGATAATCTCCGCGTCCGGCAGGACTCGGGCGACGCCGGCGGCGATGGCAGCGGCGGCTTCGCTTGCGCTGAGCGAGCCCTTGAAGGCATTGGGGGCGACGACGATTTTCATTGGCTGATCTTCTCTCGCGGGAGCTCCGACATTCTATACAATGTCCCCATGCACAGTCCTGTGCTTGCGTCCCGCCCGACAGCGCGGCCCTCGGCAATCATCATCCGGGTCGCAGCCGCGGCGCGGGGGAGCCTGCTGGCGAGCAAGGGAGGCGGGGATGTCCGAACAAAGGCGGTGCGCCACGTGCGCGAACTG
>JASJBY010000035.1 GCA_030066245.1 Gammaproteobacteria bacterium | reverse complement strand
GGTACCATCGCCTACATGGCGGCATTCGCGGATTTCAACGTGGGCGCTGCCCGTGCCACGCTCGGCACCATCATGACCCTCAAGCTCGCATTCGCTGTGTGTCTTGTACTGTCCAACCCACGCTTCCTGGAAGTCAAAGGGCTGATGCTGCTGGTCATGCTGTCCTTGCTGGCCAATGTCATCGTGAGTTTCCTGCACGGCCTGGGCCCGACCTTTGTGGTCAGCATTCTGGATGCCCTGGCCGCCATCGTGGTCGGCATCATCGGTGCCATATGGGCGCTGGTGAGCCTGATCGGCTCGATTCCTGCCATTATCAAGCTGATTCGAGTGGACAGGGCGTTAGCCTAGCAGGCGCTGATGGCAACGCTCAGGTGCCGCTCTCGTCCACGTGACCGGCCTCCGACACTTGGCGGCATGGCCTATTGCGCTGCGTAAGCGCGCAGGCAGTTCTCGAAAAGGAGCCGGTGAGACCTCGTAGTGGGATCCGCGGAAAGTGTTCGTGGTGATTGGAAGAAAATGACATGGTTATTCCTCCTCTTCCTATCGTTCGAATTCAGGCCCACATGGGGATGTTCGAGCCGCGTACGCCAGTGCTGTTGCTCTCGGCCAGTCGCTCGGAGAAAGCGTTGGCGCCACGAGTGGTGGCGTTCTCGTCCAACGCGCCTATGAGGTGGAACACGCTCCCGAAGGCGGCCAGGTTCAGGGTGTGGCCTGCCTCGTGTTCCATGTGCCAGCCCGAGGACTTGTAGTCCACAAATGAGAAGTTGCCCATGTTGAACGCAGTGTCGATAGGGTTCAGGTTGGCAATGAGTCCACCGCGCATGAAGAAGGTGCCGGTTTTCCAGTCAACCGCGAATGCCTGAATCCTGAGGTACGGTACGCGGCCGACGGTAACGGCGTGCAGCAGCAGCGAAACGACATAGAACAGAAAGCCCAATGCAACGATCAGCCAGCTCATGGGCATCACCCAGTTGAGATAACCAAGAAAGCCCTGGTAAATCTCGCTTTGGGATAGGGGCCTGAAGATCGTGAGCAGGGTTACGAGCCCGAGTATCGAGCCCAGGATGGTGCCCGGGGCCAAACCGGCGATGGCGTTCAGCAGGGCAAAGGCGAGAAAGCCGTTCAATCCGGTATTCAGCCCTACCAGCCAGCCCCGCATGAACTCACCGAACGCGTTTGTCGAGGTGAGAGGGGCGGCCGCCACGGCGGCGACGATGTAGCTGACGACGCCGACGCCGACCACAACGCCCAGTGAGATCCAGCCTATGCCCAACGTGAAATAGACGGCGGCTACGACGCCGATGGTCGCAAGCGCGCCCACGAAAGCGATCCAAGACTTGAGCTGCATGACGTATTCTCCTGAGTGCAGGTTGATTCGAACACGATCAGCATAAGCTGCGACTTGGTCTTGGGGGTGTGGCCGATTTCACATAGGCGAGTGGCAGTCTGACACAATTCGACCCGCGGCTGTCTTGATGGGCGGCGGCCTCAAAGCAGGGGCAAGCGATAAGCGGTTCGCTCATCGACGAGCACCGGTAGACTCGCCGAACACCGTCTGGCGGAACGCCCCGTCGGAGCTTCCGCCCGTCTTGCAGCCGCTTTGAGCGGCTCACGGAGTAAAACCCTCGGGTTGTGCCAGTAGTCGGTTACTTAACTTCGCCGGGCAGTCCGGGCCGCTCTTCACTCCATCTGGAGGGTGACGACGACGGGCTTGTTCTCGTCGCCGGCTGTCGAACGCCTGGGCTTCTTCTTGCAGTCGTCGCAGGCTACCGCAAGCCTGAGTGTGCCTCCCTCTTCGAATGCCGTGATGGGAACGGGCTCCTTGGCTTTCTTCTTCAGCCAGCATTCCCACATCTTTGGGTCTTGGTCTCCCTCTTTCGGGGGTGGGTACCAAACCTCAAGCCGGGGCCCGCCAGGCAGCTCGTCAGTCTCGAGCTTTTTTTCACCCTCTCGGATAGGTGTGAACTTACGAATGGGTTCGGGCACAGTGGTTGCGTCAAGGAGGCAGTTGTCTGCTCTGTTCTGTGGCTTGAAGCGTTTTCTCTCGAACTTTGCGCGAACGTAAACGTCCACCGAAGCATGTTTGGTAATCAGCTCGGCTTTTCTGTAGTCCTTGTCGCCGTCAGGCGGAATCCTGATGTCGCAGGTCCGATCATCCCCCCCCTCGGCCTCATCGGGCTTGAACACTAACGTGAATTTGTTGTTCACCGGATTGCCCTGGCACTCAAGCCCGGTGAGGTCCAGGGCCGGCGCGAAGACCGAAAGCAGTGGACCCAGGGCACCGACCCACTTATCCGTTGCCTGCGATGGGTTATTCGGCTCATCGCCCGCGTTAAGCCAGATCCCCGTACCCAGGCTGGCGAAGTACAGCACGGCGAAGATAGCCAACACGATGAAGAAGACTTTTTTTCTGTCCACTATCTGCCAGTTCTCTTTCTGTTGACTCGACTGCTATTCGGCCTTTCCGAGCCAGGGGACAAGCGCCTGCCGAGCTTCCCGCCCGGCGAATGGCGCTCCTCCCCTGGCCGGGCAGCGCTCACTCTTCGGCCGGCGGTACGACGCGCAGTGTGCCCAGCTGGGGCTGCACCTTGAGGGCCTGGCCTTGGAGGAGCTTTATCTGGCTGGAATGCAGCTTATGGCTCACGACCGGCTTTGCCTTGCCCACCGTGATGCTCACCGTCGAGCCAGGCCTGACCCGCTGTCCGGCTGACGGGGACTGGGCGAGCACTTTGTTCACGCTGCCGCCGAACTTGGCGGTGACCCTGGGCATCAGACCGACGCGCTTTAGTCGGCTCACGGCCGAGGCTGAAGTCTGTCCCGTGACCCGGGGCACGACGATTCGGTTCTCTTCCAGTACCAGCTCGATGCGGGTGCCCGGCGCCACTTTCGCATTGGCAGCCGGCGTGTGGCTGAGCACCACCCCCAGGGTACCGCCCGTGCGCCGCTCTTTGATGCGGCCGACACGCAGGCCCAGACCGGCCAGCGTCTTTACGGCCTCCCCGTGGGTCTGACCGACGAGGCTTGCCACCACGATCACCTCGTCCACGACGGTGAGCGCAACGGGCGTGTCCGGTAGCGCCCGTTCGCCTGGGGCAGGCGTCTGTTTGAGCACCGTGCCGCCTTTCTGTCCGGTGCGCTTCTCCTTGGTGATTTCGCCCGTCTCGAGGCCGGCGGCGATCAGTGCCTCGGAGGCTGCGGAAATGAGCTGGCCGACTATGTCGGGCACCTCGACGGAGACCGCCTCTATGGTGAGGGCAACCTCGCTGCCTTTCTCCACCTCGGTGTCAGCTTTCGGGTCCTGGCTGAGGACCACGCCGGCGTCGGCTTGCCCGGTCACCTTCTCGGTGACAGCGCCCGGAGCCAGGCCGGCTTTGTCCAGCTTCTGGACGGCCACATCCAAGGTGTCCCCGGTCAGACCGGGGACCTTGAGTCCACCGCTGAGCAGAAACCAGGTCGCCCCGCCGCCGATCACCAACACCACGACGGCCGCTACCGCCACAATCCACCAGGGAAAGCCCTTATTGTCCGGCGGCAGGGTTTGTGGCGGCGTTGCTGCCTCAGCAACTTCAGCCGCGACGGCTGGGCTCTCCGCGGCTTGCTCCGGATCGTCGGTGACGTAAGCGCGCAGGCGAAACGGATAGCGCCCGGGGGCGGCATCTGCCGGCACGCTGAGGCGTACAGTCACATGTTCACTGCCGGAGCCGGGCAGGTCGCGTTCCCGCTCACCCATGACCTCGAGCCACTGTGCTTGAGTGCTGCCCTCGGCCAGGGTTTGCAGGCTGATGCGAATCGCCGATTCCGATTCGCTGGTTACCGTGAAAGCGCACTCCATCGATTGGCCGGGCTGACAGGTGACTTTCTCTGCGCCGGCGACGGTTGTGATGGTTGCGAACGCCATGGTTATACCTCCTCTCCCTTTCGCTGTGTTCGCTTGCTAAAAAGGGTGCGTTGCGAAGATTCTGCTTGCCAACTCCTATCAGACTTTGCCTTCGTCATTCTCCGCCCCGGCGCTGCCGGGCGGGGTCCGGAAATCGAGCTCGTAGGTTACATAGGCCGGTTTTTCCTGCTCGATGATGCGTTCGATCAAAGCGCGCTGGCTCTCCGAGCCGGGCGGAGCAAGCACTCTGATGTGATAGAGCTTTGGCTTTCCGTCCGGCCCGGTGACCTGCTCGTCCGTGGTGAAGCCCGCCCGGCCGGTGGCTGTTTCCAGAAAAAGCCTCAGCCCGTAGGCGGTTCCGCGCCACTGGGAGAGGTGCGCCGCCTTAGCGATCAGCTCCCGCAGATGGCCCGGCTCAATGAACAGTGGCGGTGGGCGCCATTCGTTTCCCGGCGTGTCGATTCTGCGCGGCTCCGTGATGCGATGCAGGTCCAGCCAGCGGGCGAGCAACGGCAGGAATCGCTCCGGCGTCCGGTAGGTGTTGAAATACCGGTCCACTTCGCTGAGCGTCTGCTCGGCGGGCGCGTGTAGGGTCTCCATGGTGTCGAGCACGGCGGCCAGCGGGGAGTTCTCCCGCACGCAGCGCCGGAAGACTTCCGGCAACAGGCGCTGAATCCGACTAGCTTCCATTCTCGGAAAGTACCTCGATGTCATGCTCGGCGGAGCACAGCAGCCAGGTATGGGGCAGGGTAACCACGTCGGGGAACTCCTTGCGGGAAGAGTTCTCGTAGGCCTCGCCACCATCCACGCTTTTGAATACCCCCTTGGGTGTGGCGGCGAGTATGTTGGAGGCCTCGCCCTGGCGGTCGCGCCCGTGGGGCTCCGTCGCCAGGTACTCAATGCGCTCCATGACGAACTGCTTGCGCGTGCCGCCTTCGAAGGTGCGCAGCGGCAGGCCGCTGTCGACTCCGGACGGGCGCCATTGGAGCTTCGCGGCGTCGGTGTCCAGCCGCATGACGCCGCCGCGGGTCGAGGCCGCTACCACGCTCGCGCCCAGGAACGCCAGTGCCTGACAGCCGCCGGCCTGCCAACCGCCGCCATAGTGTCGCCAGTCTGCCGCAGTCTCCGCGGCGCCGCTGAGCCCCCAGCGGAAGCAGCCTTTGCCCGGATCATCCCCCACCGCCTGCAAGCCGGCCCACAGATAGCGGTTGGGGCCTTCGTGCTGTACCGCCAACACGCGCACCATCTCGTTCTTGAGCCCGATATGGCGGAAGGTATTTGGCTTGCCGCCCTCGGTGGACAGGTAAACCCCCTTCCGTTCGCGGGCAGCAAGCGACACGCTGGTCTGACCGAAGATGTCCGAGGAAACGGCCACGGCGTAGAAGCCGAGCCTCTGTTCCTGGGCTTCGACGAGGATCTGAACGGGTACCGAGCCGCTGCGTCCGGCCAGCTCGTACAGACCGACATCGGTTGCCAGCAGCAGGGTGGGCACGCCGTCCCGGTCCATCCAGGTCATGTCCTGAATACGGAAGCCGGTTCGCGGACCGGCCTTCCAGCTCTCGCCGCAGTTCTCGGAGAAGTGCACCCGGGAGCCGGGCTCGTCGCCGCCGACTCGCGTGGCCACGGCGAGCAGTCCGGCGTGGTTCGTCGCCGTTCCCGCCTCGCTCGGGTAGGCTTTGACGAGCTCCACCTGCTCCTCGTCGAACACGGCGATGCGCTCCCAGCCTTCACCGTTGTTGAGCGTGCGGAAGACCCGGTCACCCGTGCCGGCATACCAGGTGCCGGGCTGAAAAGCATCCGCAGCGAGGGTGCCCACGTTTGCCTCCGGCACCTCCTCGACGCGCAGGCGGACCGGCTCCACGTTCTTCACACCCGGCTCCGCGCCGAGGATCTTGTAGACGTGGTAGGCGCTGAGGGCCTGCCCGAAGGGCCAGCCCGGCTGGTCAGGTCCCCGGGACAGTGGGTTGATGGTGTCGTAGAGGCGCTTCAACACCCGCTCTCTGACGGCTACGGGATCCTCCTCGCGATGGACCACCACGCGGGTTTTCACCTGTACCGACTTGTACCTGGCCCAACAGCTGAGGCAGGTGGTCCCCAGCGGCCGGCGCTGGTTCAGCGCCTCCTGGATGTCATCCAGCGCGCCCTGGGTCTCCTGGGCCCCCAGCATGGCCGGCGTCACCGGACCTTTCTCCGACTCTGCGCCGGGCAGTTCGGGAACCAGGTTGACTTCCACCGTGCCTTCGCTTGCGTGTCGCCACTGTGCCGCCTTGGTGTAGGCATGAGCACGGTTTACGGCGCCGGAGCTTCGCACGGCAACCAGCTCGAAGTCCCTCGCTGTGACTGCGCGACGCAGAGAGTGCAGCTCGAGTGGACCTCTGGCCAGCGCGTTCTCCAGGCTCTCCGCGTCCTTGCCGCCGGTGGCGGACTCCGGGTTGCTCACGTCCAGGTGAGCCCCGGGGACGGTGTCCTTGAGCACGGTCAGTGCATCAGCGGCCACGTTGCCTTGCCCCCCGCCGCCGGTGGCATACCAGACGCGGATCTCGCGTCCGGACTCCGGTGTGGCGGCCAGGGCTTCCGGCACGTCCTGCAGACTGCCGTTGTCGGGGCTAGTGCGGATGGCCGGCGCGAATACGATCTGCCCGCCTGCCCGGTCGACCACGTACACGAAGTCTTCCTTTTCGGACGCCCCGAAGTCCTCGGCCTCCTGCCAGATTCGAAACGTCTTGTTCTGGAAGCGTCTGGCCGGGGTATCCCTTCCGAGCTCCTCTTCCCGCGCTTCCACCCCGACAACCAGCTCGAAGCCGGCGCCGGTAGGGGCGATGATCGGCGGCCGTTTAACCCGGGTGGAGAGTCCCGGCAGCCCGTTGCCGATCCCCACCAGCTCGCCTTCCACCAGCTCACAGTGATAGGCACGGATGTCCACCTCCGTGGACCCGGGCTCCAGCGAAGCGGCGCTCGCGGTGACAAAGATGGGGACCTCGGTGCCCGCGTCGGGTCTCGCCGCAGCAATTCGAGTTCCGCGTGGTATTTCCACGGCGCGTGACAGAGGCGCTTTGAGCTTGAAGCGCACCGACGTGCGCGCCGCGGCCGGAGGCGCCAGCTCCACGCCCAGCAATCGCAAGAACTCCCGGTAAGCTTTGTCAGGGAGAAGATTGAGGCGGTAGATCATGACCTCGGTCAGGTGCGCGAATACTTCCAGGAGCACCGTTCCCGGGTCGCTCGGAGACAGATCGGTCCAGTCCGGGCAGGACTGCCTTATCCGCCTTTTGGCCTCCGCGACGAGGTCGTCGAATCTTCGGTCATCCAGATTGAGGGAAGGCAGCGGCATTAGACCTCCGGCTGGAGCAGGTCGATGGAAATGAGCAGACGGCCCGGCCGCGCCAGACGGCGCATGCGGTATTCCAGGGAGACGTCGAGTCGACTCGGTTCCTCCGGATTCTGCGTCGCATCGAGACTGAGGATGGCGATACGCGGCTCCCACTGCTCGAGGGCCCGGCGCACATAGTGGATGGCCAGTCCGGCGGTGGTCTGGTCATTCGGGTCGAAGGCAAGCTTGTGCAGATCACAGCCGTAGTTCGGCCGCATGACGCGCTCACCTCGCCGGGTTGAGAGCAGCAGCAAAACGGCCTGGCGTATGGATTGCTCGCCGTCGACCATGTCTATGCCCCCGGTCGGGCTGATGCGTAGACCTCCGAAGTCCTCGGATGCGTCCAGGTCGGGGTGCAGAAAGCGCCAGGCGCGATAGCGGGAACCAGCCATCAGAGCTCCGATACGAGATTATTGCCGGGGCTTCGGACCTTGTACTTGTGCGAGCCGGGCGGGGTCCCGTCCGTCAGTCCCTCGACGGTGTCCAGGCAGACCGCCCGTCCATCGATACGCATGAAATCCGAGTAGCCTTTCTGCACCGGCAGCGTGCTGGTGCAGGGCTTGATACCGGCCGGCGGGTTGGCATTCAGGCAACCCACGATCGGTTTGGCAACCGGGTCGGGCTTGACCAGCACCCGTTGCCCACTAATGCTCACCAGCGTCTGGCTGGCCGCAATGCCCACCAGACCCGTCTCGTGAGCGCATACCAGCACGGCTCTGTCGGTCAGTAAACGCATCACGCCCTCTCGAAGTCTATGGAAGCGCCCCGAATGGTGACGGACTGGCCGGGCGCTTCAATCTCCAGGGCGGCCTTGGCGTGAAGCCGCACCCTGTCCCGGGTCAATTCGATGAAACTGCCTGAGCTGTTGCTCAGTCGGGCACGCCCCGGGGTGAGCTGCACATAGTTGCCACCGTCGTTCTGAAGGCGTGCTCTGCGCTTCTTGTCATCGAGCTGCAGCTGCTGTCCGCGGGGCGTCACCAGGGTGTAGCGCCGGATCCCGCCGTCCTCGACGCCCGCATCCGGTGGTCCCTCAGCACCGTACAGGCCGCCCAGCACGATGCCCTGCGCGGGCGCGCCAGCGGTAAGTGAGACGAGGACTTGGTCGTCCACGTCCGGCAGCGCCACCAGCCCTTTATCCTTGCCGGCTCCGGGGGACAGTACCTGCAGCCAGTCCGTCTCCAGCTCGCCGTAGTTGGTGAGCGCCACGCGCACGCGACCGAGCTGGTCGGGGTCGTCCACGTCCGTGACGACGCCTACCGTGGAGCCTGCCGCTTGCGGCCGTGGCTGCGCAGTGGGTGGTGCGGTGTCGAACTCGGACCGGAAGCCCTGCACGCGGTCGATGTAGTGGCGTACGCTGGCCAGGACATACCGGCCCGTCAGTGGAGTGGCTACACCGTCCAGATCCACGGGCACGCCCGGCCGCAGACGGCTGTCACCGCCGGCAACGCCTCTGAGGACCACTTCTCCCGCAACGCGCCTGTCCAGCTCTCCCTGAGCCAGGGCACCGGCCTCCTCGTCGCTCTGAAAAGTCCTGTCCACCAGGATGCGCTCGCCGGGCGCGCCCACCTGCTCGGGCGTCGCTTCCACCCCCACGCGTCGTCCGACGCGCGGATCGCTCGCCTCTCCCCGGTGCGTCTCCACACGCCAGGGATTCCAACCCCAGGCCTGTACGGTGCGACAGGCGGGATCCGTGTTCACGTCCACCCGGGCCTCGCGCAGGGACTTGCCGAGAGCGAGCTCGACGGGCTCCCCGGTACCGGCAAGGCTCATGATGTGCAGCAGGTCGTCATGGGCGAACAGGTACAGGCCACAGCCCCGCGCCGCCTCCACGAGCAGCTCCAGATCCGACTCCCGCCATTGCACGAGACGTCGCGACAAGGGCCCCGAGTCGGTGGCCTTCACCGACAGCCCCAGATCGCCGATCAATTCCTGGGCGAGCTCCTCCACGGTCATTTCCACGTGGGAGCGCACCGGCTGGCGCTTGCGCAAGCGATGCAGCAGGTCGTAGCCCCTGACCCGCACCTGTCGTTGGCTCGCCGGGCCGTAGGCGTATTCCAGCGCGGTAATTTCGCCGTTGAACAGTGTCTCCGGCTCACCCTCGACGGTGACTCGCAGGCGGGCGCCCGGTAGCAGGCGCGATCCCTCGGCCAGCGCGCCGTCCGGCTGCTGGAAGGCCATCTCGCATAGGGTCGGCATGGACAGGGCCTGGCGGACATGCAGCTCGCTCAGGGCCTGCGCCTCGCTGGTTTTCAGGGGCGTGCCATCCACTTCGATGGTCACGCGCGGCAGTGTGACGATGGCATTCATGCAATGCTGGTCGATGACGCAGTGGGAATGGCGATCCGCCCACCGGCCTCCATTTTCAATGGGTTCTGAACACGGTTGAGCCAGGCCAGCAACCGCCATAAGGACGCGTCGCCGTAATAGCGAAAGGCGAGCTCGTCCAGGCGTTCCTCGGAAATCGGTGCGCCGTTCTCCCCGAGGGGCAGGCCGCCCGTGATCTCGTGGGTGGTGGCCTGATCGATGAGCGACTCGGATGGTTCCGGGGGCGGTGGATCCGGTACTTTGGGCGGCGTCAGCCGACCGCCTCCCGAGTCGCTGGCGGCTTCGGCCACCCGGATGAGGCGCAGCCGCAGCCAGGAACGCCGCGGCACGCCTTCCGCCGTGAAGTAAGCCAGGCGCTCCGCCACGGCGCTGACAATGCCGGGTATGTTCCAGGCCTTGCCCCACACGAAGCGGGCAAGGGGAGGGCGTCCGTAGCCGTCGTTCTGGCGCGCGTTCTCGGCCAGAGCCCACAAGGGCCCGGTCAGCTGCCTGACATCATTCGTGTTCACCGAGGAACCCGCCAGGGATACATCGAAGATCAGGTCCAGGGTCAGCTCCGTGGTGCCACCGCCGGTCAGCAGCACCGGATCGTCTGACAGCTCGGTGCCGGCCACTAGGCCGCCACCCGTGCGCAGCGGCTCGACGCCGGCACGGCGGCGCATGACGACGCTCTCGGGGTTGAGCAGACAGCCCAGGCGCTCGCCGGTCTCCTCGATGATGAAACCTACGCGTTCCACAGCTCACCCCGCTGCTCGCTTTCAAGGTAACGCTGATGGGCGGCATCAAAACCCTCGCGCCCGGGAAGGGAGCGGGCATCGGCCCCACGCTCGCCCACACCCGGCGCTGCGGTCTCGTCGGGCAGCGGCGGCCAGCGTTGCGAATCCTCGAGACGGGCTCGGGCCGTATGCTCCGTCGGCAGCGCCGGCCAGTGGCTGGCTGATGGCGCGGTCGACGCAGGCGCGCGGTCCCTCGCAGGCTTGCTCGGCGGGCTGACGGCGGCGTGCGCGGGGCGGCGGCGCGAAGTGTCTCCCGGAAGGCGCTGTGGAGCGCCGCTCCTTGTAACGCGGTCGGCTCGGGTTGAACCCGTGGCGACGACTTTGCGCCGGCGCGGTTCGCGGACCGACGGCTCGGAGAGCTGCGAAGGGAAGCGTTGCCGCGCGGGCTTGGACGGTGCCGGCTCGGCATCCTGCTCCTGGGCCCGTTGCAGCCGAAAGGGTCGGCCGACGGACTCGATCTCGGGACCGGTCGTTCTCCTGGCGACGTCGGCACGCCTGGGTTCGACGCCGCGGTCGGCGAATGAGAGCTTGATACGGGCTGGGCGGCGGCTCACAGGGTCTGCCGTCTGGCGCCCCGGTGCTTGCGATGCTTGCGCGAATGCCCCCGTGAGCGGGTGGGGCGTCTTGCGGGTACTAGCGGGCGCCGTCGGCGGAGCTGCAGGTGGCGCAGGGGCCTCGGGGGCCCCTGTTGGCTTCGCGTGACGCTCCCCCACGGCCGGGCGCGCAGGTCGCGGCGGTGACCGTGTTTGCTCTGTAACGGAGGGGGTACGGACCCGCGACGCAGGAGACCCGGTCGGAGCGGGCGAGCGCTGGCCCGGAATCGCCTTTGCCTTCGACTCCCGATCAGGAGCCGCTGACTCGGCAACGGTGCGACGGGCGCGAGGCGTTCTGCCGCCAACAGCCGGCGGCTGCGAGCGCGGTTCCGGCCGGTCATGCGAGGGACTGGGTTCGGGTGTTGCGTCTGCGGCGGCCTTTCCGCGCGTGGCAGACCGCCGGTCCTGCGGCAACCCGACGGTATCCCGCACGACCGGGGTGGTCCGGGGGTGAGTTTGCAGACCGGCTCCGCCGGATTCCCGCTTAGGCGCAGGCGTCGCCGGTGGCGTTGGCGGGGCTGGCGTGCCGACTTGCTGCCATGCCCGGCCCTCGAGTAGATGCGGTGCCCGCTCGCGGATTAGCGCCACCCAGTGGGCGGGCGGACCGGCGGACGGCTCAGCGGGGCCTGGATCCTCTGCTGCCACCGGCAGCGTTGCGGCCGGCGCATCGGATGGGTACGCGTCTCGGGCGGAGGGCTGTTCGCGACCAGTTTCGGCCAGCGCCTCGGACCAGGCGCGCAGCGCTCTGGCCAGCTTAGGCCGCAGCGCCTTCTCCAGCCTCTTCCGTAGCTGCTTCAGCACCGGCCTTCCGCTCCACTCTCTCCACCACCAAGGTCATGCGCTCGATGGCCAGCTCACTGTTAAGGGCATCCAGCGTGGCGCCACGCCACTCGCAGGGCCACGCGTTGGTCAGATCGTACCGGACCATCTCCTGCTGACCGCTGGGATCCACGTACAGGATGGCGCCGCCCTTTTTGGTGACCGATCCTGTGACCGCGCCGTCCAGCCACTCCCACATTTCGCGGGACTTGGTTACACCCCAGCTGAGCGTGATGCGCGGGTAGCGGACCAGTCCCGGCAGCGTGTAAACCTGGGACTCGTTGCCTCCTTCCCTGGCCTCGATGACTTCCACCTCGACGCCCATGCCACCGATCTCGGTGAAGTATCCGATGCGTTCGCCTTCCAGCTCGAAAAGGAAGTTGTACCCTCGCAGGAAACTTTCTTCGGCCATAATGCTTCTCCTTTACTAACCACCACCCGCGCCAGCTTCAGTGCCAGCCTGGCCGGCGGACTGCGCGATGCGAAAGATGACGAACTCGGCCGGTTTGGACGGTGCCACACCGATGTCCACCCACAGGCGGCCGGCGTCGACCTCCTCCTGGGGATTGTTCTCCTCGTCACATTTGACGAAGAACGCCTGGTTGGGGTCGGCTCCCACCAATGCTCCGGCGCGCCATTGGGCTCTGAGGAAGTTGCTGATGTCGCGTATCAGCGACTGCCTCGTGGTCGTGTCGTTGGGCTCGAACACCGTCCAGTTGGTGCCCCCCTCGATGGAGCCCTTGATGAAGTTGATGAGTCGCCGCACGTTGATGTAGCGGTATTCGCTCGCCGCCTCCGCTAGAGTGCGAGCGCCCCAGATGCGTGTGGCGTTGGCGATAATGCGAATGCAGTTGACCCCGTTGGGGTTGAGCCCCTCCTGCTCTTCCCGGGAGACCTCATAGACAACCCCGGAGGCGCCGCGGATGACCACATTGGCCGGTGCCTTGTGCACGCCGCGGGTGCCGTCGACCCGTGCATAGATCCCCGCGATATGTCCCGAGGGGGCAGTCGGTACGGGCAACTTGGATATGGGATCCGGCGCGAAGACCCAGGGGAAATAGAAGGCCCCGTAGCCGCCGTCGGACACCGGTGGTCGCAGCCCTTTGCTGGCGCCCTTGCGTCCGCCGCGCTTGGCAGCGCCTCCCTCGCCGCCTTCTTCGCCACCCTCGGCGCCTGACACGGTGGCCAGCTCTTTCAGCGCGTCGATGTCCTGCACATCCGGCGGGCAGTCCAGGATGGCAACCCGATCGCCGAGCCGTTCACAAAAGGACAGCAGGGCATTGTGTGACAGCGGATCGTGATAGCCAGGCGCCGCGACGATGGCGACCTCGTCCTTGGCCACCAGCGCTTCCAGGCCGGTCCGTTTACGCGCATCGCCCGCGATGGGATTGCCCGCACCCACGTTCACTACGTAGCAGCGCCGGCCGCCGTTCCAGAAGAAGCCCAGCAGCGCCCGGTACAAGTCGGTGCTCGTTTGTGAGTCACCCACATAGGTCTTCTCGAAGTGTGCCAGGTTCTTGATGAAGACTGCCTCGTTGAGGCGCGCATCAGCGAGGGGTGCGACGCCGACAAACGCGGCCGTGCTCGTTCCCACGCCTTCGATGGGTCGTGGACCTCCAGGGACTTCTTGGACATACACGCCGGGTGCGAGGTAGTTTGGCATGTCAAACCTCCATGGTGTCGAAACGGATAACCAGGGGCTGCGCAGAATCCGCGCCGTGGGTGACCTTCACACGACGTTCATTTCCTTTGAGGCGAATGCGCAACTCCTTCGTGTCTGGCTGCGCGGGGACCGCGGCAAACCGAAACCGGCCCGTAGCGTCGGTGCGGGTGGTCAGCTGCAGAGACGCCAGCTCTACTTGTGCACCGCTCAAGGGAACGTCCGCCGGCCCGACCAGCCGGCCGGCGAGACTGACGGCAGGTGAGAAGCGGACTTCCACCGGATGACGGATGCGCCCTATCTGCGGCTCGGGCCTCTCCACCTTCACCGGCAGGCGGAGCATGAACGCAGGTCGGGGAGCGATGCCGAAGGCGAGCCAGAACTCCGCCGGCTGCGCGGCCAGCTCAACCTCGAACTCGGGATGCTCCATGGCCGCGAAAACCAGGTCACCGAGTTGTCGGTGTTCCGTCTCGGGCTTGTCGGCCCATGCGGTGACCAGGTAACGCAGAGAAGTCTGCAAGGGAAGGCGCCTGGATGTGGACGTGCGTGGCGCCGGTAGGATGTCGGTAAGGTAGAGGCTGACGACGGACGCCGAATCCAGTGCGCGCGGTGGGCCGAGGGAAATCTCGGCGTCTTCGAGCACCGTTTTCGCCCAGTCCTTGAGGCGCCGATCAGCATCCTCTATCACAGCAGACCTCCTTGTTTTCCTTTGCTTATATGGTGAGTCTGCCAGGAACCGGCCCGCCGCAGCGCGAGCTGCGAAGTCAGGTCCGGAATGCCAGGCGGGAGAGTTCTTTCCGGCCCTCCCGAAATCGCAGGCTATCTGAGTGCCCGGAGGCCTATACTACAGCAATCGTCGCCGCGATCCAGACCCGGGATGTATCGGAGGATCGTAATGTGAATATTCACGCTCCATCCGTCTGCGCGCGGCCGGTCGCTGCATACGCCTGACCACTTTCCTGTAGACGCGCGTAGGAACATAACGGGGCATTGGTGTTCGGCGAGGGCCGTGTCGGTATGGCCCCGTCGCGAACGCCTAACCGGTCACGCATGCGAAACCGGGTAGCAATTTCGCACCTGCCGCCGTCGGCGGCATCAGCCAAGGATCCCGATTAGCAGGAATATGGCGCCGGCCATAATCAGTCCGGCCGTGCCCAAGCTGGAGGCGGTCATCCACCCTGTCGCAGGTTGCGAACGCAGCAGAGTTTGCTGTACCACCGGCCCGCTAATTCCGAGAATAATCAGCACGATTCTGAAGATACGTTCCCCGCCATGACTGCATCCTCACCTCAACACGCCGGTTGCTTACGCTCATGCAAGTGTCGGATGGTCTGAAAGCGCTCCAGCGCTTCTTCACTATTGCCAAGACTGGTCCAGCCCGTTGGCGTAGCGGCAGGCGCCGTGGGGATCCTCGCCCCAGTAGCGGGACGTCTGCGCGCCGCCACGGGCGGCGTACTCCCACTCGGCTTCACTGGGCAGGCGGAAATGCGCGGTGCCTTCCTTGGATAGCCATAAGGCATAGCCCATGGCGTCCTTCCAACTGACGTTTACGACGGGTTGTTCCGGGGCGTTCAGTGGCAGACCCAGATAGGCACCGCTGTCATGTTTCATGCGGAAACGCCGGTATTGGTGGTTGGTCACTTCGTATTTGCCGAGCCAGAATTCCTCCACACAGGCCTTTCGGCCCCGCTCATTGGCCCACCGGCCGCCTTCGCCTACCGGGCTGCCCGGGTGGTAACAACCTCCTGGAACCCACAAGAACTCCATGCCCGTTACCGGCTCTTTCCAAGCCCGCGTTCTAGCTTGTTCGCCGGGTCCGGGCGTCTCGGGCGTAGTACCTCCTGCTACGACGGTTTCCGGTGCGGGGCTCTCGGCTAGCGTCTCCGCCGCGGTTGGAACGTGTGGCTCCGTGCTTTGGGCCTGCGCTGTGGCCGCTTCGGTTCCGGTCATGAATACGAAATCACTTTGCGATAGCTCGAAATCTCTAATCTTGCCGAACTGCGATGTTTGGTCTACGTGCTGGGCAACCTTGCCCTGTAGGTAGACACCAAGCTCCATGCCGGTGACGAAGCCATCCCGGTCCAAATCGGCAAGTCGGTGGCGCAGCCCGTTGACGAACGCCGGCGTAAACACACTCACGGCCGGGACCGTCTCTCCGGCGCTGCCCGCGGTGATGAACATACGTACCGGCTCGTCCGTCAACCGACTGATGTGGGGCGGTTGGTCGGGCAGGTTTCTTGCCTTGAAGACCGCTCCCGAGAAGCAGCTGTCGAAAAGAAACAGTGCATGCTTGGCATCGTTTTCGCGCGCCCACGTGAGCACTTGGTTCATGCTCACGGCCTTGTCGAGAAAGCGGCTGCGGTCGCGCTCGGGATGGGGCGCATCGGCGGGCACCAGGTAGCCCATCTCTCGCTGATAGCCTTTCCCCAACGTATGGCCGTGACCGGAGAAGAAAAACAGCAGACGATTATTCCGCTTGACGGACGGCGCATCGCGCACACCAGCGGGTATGTACACCAGGATGGCAGACTCAAGGGCTTGGCGTGCGCTCTCCGGACTGGCCCGCAATGCTGGCCGTGATAGCCGCGACGCTCTCTGACAGGTGGAGCGGCGTGGGCGGGATGGTAATTGTTCACGGTTTGCGGGCTTCTTTGAGTGGTAGTCTGGAGCTACGAAATGAAGTAAGACGCAAGACTTGATTGCAGTCGACAAGGAGAGCCCGAACCGTGAGCGTACGATTTTCCGTACTTCTTATCTGCGTCGTGCTGGCCGCACCGCTGCAGGCGGGCGAGGTCGGTATCAATAAACCGACGCTGGGCAAGGTTGCCCTGGATTGCTGCCGTGTTTGGGGCAAGGAATGCGGAAAGCCGGCCGCGGACGCCTACTGTAAGCCCCGTGGCTACCTCAGTGCCATATAGTTCCGCGTCCAGAAAGATAAACCGCCGACTCGTGTCATCCACGGTGGAAAGGTGTGCAACTCACCCCATTGCGATCGGATCAGCTGGGTGTCCTGTCGAACCCAGGTCTACAAGAATCCGCGCCTCGACCGCTATGCGCTCGACTATTGTCGGGAGTGGTCCAAGAACTGCGGTAAGCCCGCTGCTGATGCCTACTGCCAGTCACGAGGACATACCAGCGCCGTTTCCTTCACCGTTCAGAAGAACAAGCCGCCGACACGGGTGATTCGCGGGCGCATGGTCTGCGATGACTCGCACTGCGACCGCATGGCATCGGTAACCTGCGGTCCGAAGAAACGCCCCAAGCCACCGACCGTACGCCGCGACGCTGGTCGGGCTGGCGGCCGGCGTGACCAGCCGGCTGGTGCAGAGCAAATCTGCGTTGGTGGTCGTGGGCGAGGGCTTCGAGACGGCGCTGTATGCGGTGCTCGGCTGCCTGGGAGGGCTGCTCGGCGGGCTTTTCTTCAGTTACATTTTTCCGCCGGGCCTGTACGCGGCCATCTCCATCGCCCTCGGGCTGGTGTGTATCGCAGGCATCGTACTCGGTTTCCGGCGCGGCAATGCCCACCTGGCTTTCAAGCTCCTCGGTTTGCTTGCCTACCTGGTGTTGGGCGGCGTCTTCGTGGTGTCTGGCATCCTTATCTGGAGCCATGGGTACAGCGCAGGCTACGTGGGCTGGTTCTCGGCGGCGCTGGCTTTCACTGGCGCGCTGAACGGCGTGTTATTCGGCCTGTACCGGTCAGCGCACTGGTCGGTGGGTTGGCTGCTGGTGACCGTCAACGGCTCCTGGGGAGCCCTGGGCAACCTGACGGGCCTGCTGCTGCACGTGGGCTCCTGGTTGTTCTTCTCCGCAAAAGGCGGCGCCGGGTCGCGACCGCGGCGCGTGCTGGCGGGCAGCGAGCGGCGCTTCTTCCACTGTTGGGAGAACGGCATGCGCATTCTGCCGGACTATTTCTTCAGCCAAGGGGCGGTCATGACTGCCTGGTCGCAGCATGGCATGTGGCACGAAGCAGTCCATGTGCTGCAGCACTATGTGTTTGGTCCCCTGATGCTGGTGAGCTACGTGGCCTGGGCCGCCGTCATGGCCGTGGTCGGCGGCGTCGTGGGACTCGCCAGGGGGAACGGTCTGTGGCACGGGGCTTTCGCCTATGCCTATGTCAACAACCCCTAGGAGGTCTGGGAGTATCAGAGCAGCTGGGGCACCGCTTCCGCCACTCCGCGCCGAGTGACATCGGCGGTGGTCGCTCCGGGCAAGCGGAACACCGATCTGGTTTTCAGCACGCCTTTGGCGTGGACCTTGACGGTGATCTGGATTGCCCTGTGGACGCTCGGTTTCGTGCTCTGGGTTGTGTTGGCCAGCCATCCCCATGCGGGCTGAACAAGTGTTCCCGATCTCGATACAAGAAGACACGTAGTGTGGTAACGGCGGCTCCAACGCTGCTCATCCTCAGCATCACCAACGGCAGAAAAAACCCTGGGTTCCTCACCGCGCCCGCTGAAAGGGATCGCCAGCCGCGCGGGATTTGTGTTAGCTTGCGTTCGCGAGATCTTTGAGTAATTCCACCAAGGAGTGCTGGAATGGCGATCGCGACGATCACGATAGTAGCGGGCGGCGAGAAGCTCCGTTGCCAGGCAGGCGAGTCCACGACCTGTGCGTTCAATGTCAGCAACGACACGGGCGAGCGGCTGCGAATCAGCGCCTTGATCGCAGCGGAGTCTCCGGCGGAGCCCGATTGGTTTGCCGTTGATGGTGGCAATGAGCGTGACCTTTCGGCTGGGATCAGTGATCAGATCGTTGCACGCCTGCAGATACCCCGGAACTCGGCCCCAGGTCGCTACGCATTTCGCCTGCAAGTGTATTCGACCGATGATCCCGAGAAATCGGTGCAGAGCCCGGTTGTCGCCCTTGAGATCCCGGCTCCGGAGCAGAAGCCGGAGCCGCGTCCGGAGCCCCAGCCCAAGCCGGCGTTCCCGTGGCTGATCGTCGCAGTGGTCGCGGGCGTCCTTCTGCTTGGCGGCGGCGTGGCTGCCTGGTTTCTGACGCGTGGCGTCCAGGTGCCGGATGTCATCGGGCAGGATCTGAAAGCCGCCACCGAGGTCATCGAGCAAGCTGGGTTGAGCGTAGCGCAGCCGCCGCGGACAGCAGAAACCGACCAGCAGTCCCCCGATACCGTGCTGGACCAGTCACCGGAGGCCGGCGACAAGGTCAAGAAGGGGACGGAGATTGCACTGACCGTGGCCACGCCGGTGCAGACTGCCGGGGAGACTCTGTGTGTGGCAAGTGGGCTCATCAAGAAGGGCGGCTGGGCCCTGTTGGCCGACCTGCCCTTGGACTGCAGTCCGGCGGGAAGGGTGATCTTCAATCTCAACAACCATGAGCAGACCGCGCGCGTGGATGTGAAACCCAGCGGCGAGGTGTTTTGGGTCGCCGGCGGCAAGGGCCACAGCTGGGTCAGCCTTGACGGGGTCGTGTTGAAACCCGGCGAAGGGGGTGAAGACCTGGCGCTCAAGAATGGCTGGGTCGACTATGGTGGTGGCTATCGGAAGGCCCGGGTGGCTCGAGTGGGCGGCCTGTGCGTTGTGAGCGGCCTGATCAAGGGCGGCGCCTGGAGCACCCTGGCGGTGCTGCCACAGGATTGCCACCCATCCCGGCGGCTTATCTTCAACCTCAACAACCACGCCAACACGGCACGAGTCGATGTGTTGCCGAGCGGCGAGGTGATCTGGGTCACCGGTGGCAAGGACCATGGCTGGATCAACCTGGACGGCATCGTCTTCGAGCCGGGTGATGGGGGAGATCCGCTTCCCTTGCACAACAACTGGAAGAACCACTCCAGCACCTATCGCGGCGCCCGCGTGGCGCGCATGGGCGATCTGTGCGTGGTGAGCGGGCTCATCAAAGGCACCAACTGGGGCACCGAAGCCGTCCTGCCGGAGCCGTGCCGACCGGCCGGTCGGCTGATCTTCAATCTCAACAACCACGCGAAGACCGCCCGGGTCGACGTCAAGAAAACAGGCGAGATCCTCTGGGTCGCCGGCGGCAAGGACCATGGCTGGATCAGTCTCACGGGCATTGTGTTCCGATCCGGAAAGGGTGGCGACCCGGTGTTGCTGCTCAACAACTGGGTGAACTACGGTGGCGATTATCGCCCCGCTGCGGTATCGGCCGTGACGCTGCCCGACGCAGCGCGTTGAGCAGTTACCCGAGCCGCTGCGGAACAGTCGCGGGCGTCTGGCGTTACGCTGCCGGAGCGCGTCGTGTGCGGGGGTCTTAAGCCGCTGAAGAGGGCAGCCGCTTCAGTCAGCGCGTGTACTTGAACTCCCACCAGCTGCTCTTGCGGCCGGCATTCCCCTGCCTGTCCACTGCCCATACGCGCCAACGACCGGGCTGCGCCCCCACGAAGTTGAAGCGATAGCGGGTCGATGACAGATCGGCTGCCAGTTTCCAGGGCTTGCTGACGTCACTGCACCAGCGACCCGATTGGCAGCAGTGCAGGCAGTCGATCTCGACCGTGTAGCTGGCTGCCCCCCCAACGCGCGCCCAGCGCAGCTCTGTGGTGCGCGGATAGACATCGAAGGACTTGCCGTTGCCGGGCGAAATCTGTCTGGGCGCCGACAGCGTGACCGAGCTGTTTGCCCCTTCCCAGGTAGTCAATGCGATGACGAGCTTGCCCGGGCTCTTGCCCACGGGTTCGGTGATCTTGAATCGGGCATAGCGCCCCTCGTTGGTGCGCACGCAGAAATAGTCACCAGAGGTGGAGGCGCTGACGGGTACAGAAGCGCTGCCCAGCGAGGCTTTCTTGCAGTCGCCGTAACCCGGCGCCTGGCGTCCCACCCTTGCCAGTCGGGCGCCGCCTCGCGGCGTGATGTAACGCTGGGTGGCGGTTTTTGCCTGAAACCAGATATCCACTCCGGAACGACCGCCCACCCGGCCATTGTCCAGGTCGGCGGTCCAGGTCTGGTCGATGGTGAGCCGGGTGCTCACACTGACAGCCGGCTCGCGGCTCGGGGTCTCGACCATGACGCGAATCATGCGCTCCACCCTGGCGCCATCCTCGTTGACCGCGACCAGCTGGTAACGGCGGCTGCTTTCGGGATACAGGGTTCGAGAGCCGTTCAGCGGCACGCTGCCGATGCCGCTGATCTCAACCCGCGCCGCGTGCTCGGTCGCCCAGTCAACGCGCACGGACTGGCCTTTGCGGATGCGTGTCGGGTTGGCTGCGAAGCTGACGATTCGGGGCTCGACGGTCTCCACGCGCACGGGCAGCTCAGCCTGGACCTGGGCGCCGTCGCCACCCCGGGCCGTCAGCACGTAGGTGGTGGTCGCATCAGGAGAGACAAGGCGCGAGCCGCTCAGGGGCAGGCTGCCAAGGCCCGTAATCTCCACGGTCTCGGCATCTACCACCCGCCACTCCAGAGTCGCCGATTGGCCGGCACGGATCACCTGGGGCTGCCCGTCGAAGGACAGGATCCGCGGCCGCCGGGTGCTCTTCCGCTCGAGCTGTGCCCGCAGCACGCGGCTCTCGCCCGCGGCGAGTTCGATACGCTGTTCGAAGGGTGCATAGTCCGCCTTCTCCACGCGCACCAGATAGCTGCCCGGCGCCAGCTCCAGATCCAGGCGGGTGCTGCCCCGAGCCGCTCCGTTGACATAGACCTGGTCGTTGAGCACGTTGGAGCGCACCGTCAGGGTTGCCTGCTGCGGTGGTGGCGGCGGAGGCGGCGGCGCTCCCGCATCCTGCACCAGGACGAACTGGCCGTCGTGCTCCGCACCCCGGATGAGACGGGCGAGCAAGGGCCGTTGCTGGCCCCCCGGCACCAGGTAGGGCGCAATGCCGGTGTAGAACAGGTATTCGAAGTCCACCATGGGATGGGGATTCTGTCGCAATGCCTCTTTCAGCAGGCGGGCGAACTCGCTGCGGTCCGGCACTTCCTCGAAGCCACCGGACGCGAGCACCTGGCGACTGCGTAGCTCGCTGTTGTCGATGAGCGTCTGCCGGTATTTCTCGTAGTCTTCCTGGGCGGCTTCCAGCAGTCCGGGCGTCAGTCCGCTGCGCGAGGCCACCGCGCCGCCATAGCAGGAGTCCGTGACCAGCACGACGTTCTTGGCGCGCACGCCGGGCGCGGTCAGCATGGTTCTGAGATTCGGGAAAGCGATCCAGGTCTCTTCGTATGTCAGAGCACCGTCGACGGGAATCCAGTAGCCTTCTCCCGTCAGCGGGTCGAGCTGCCCGTGGCCCGCGTAGAAGACCAGCAGGTTGTCATTCTCGTCCAGCGTTTCCAGGAGGTCCCGCAGCTCTCGAAGGATGCGGCTTCGCGTCGCGTCGCTGCCTTTCAGGTGGGTTATCTTGTCGGTACTGAAGCCGTAGCGGTCGACGAGAATATTGCCGATATCCGCGGCATCCTGCTGCGCGAAGTCGAGGCGCGGCCATTCCTGGTATTCGTCGATACCAATCAGCAGGGCGTGGTAGTCCCCAAGCGTCGCAGACCCCGTTGGATCTTCCTCGACAACCACCGTGCCACGGGAACTGTCCTGGGCCAGAAGGAGGTGGCCCGGCCGGGCGTCCGGGCCTTCGGACAGGGCGTGGGGATCGGCGTGAGTTGTTCCCAGCGCCCACAAAGCCGCGAGCAGCAGCAGGCACAAGGCGGCAGCGGCCCTCTCTGGAACGTTCGTGGGGCGCCTGTCCTTTCGCAATACCGGTTTTGTCCGCATGGTTGGCTGCGCCGGTTCGTCCTGAGCAGATGTTCTCAAAGATATACTGCCGGGTTTCAGTAGGGAAGACGTGCAACGGAATGGGTGCGTTGTGCTTGGCCACCTATGCCCCACCCATTAAGATTGAGTCAGGTGTCGATCTGAGGCCGGTCCCGATCCAG
>JASJBY010000034.1 GCA_030066245.1 Gammaproteobacteria bacterium | reverse complement strand
CCTGCAGGGCCGCCTCCGCCTCCGTGACCAGGGTGTAGGCGCGGTTGATGCTGTCGAGAAAACCCTCCAGGGTGGAGCGGGGGCTGGAGGTATCCGCCGGCCGCAAGCGGTTTCGCACGCGAGCCTCGAGGGCCAGGGCCGTGTTCTTGGCGCGGATGTACTCCTCGTAGACGCCGGCCGTAGCGCCCGGCTGATAGGGCAGGTGTTTGGCCTGCCGGTAGAGCCGGTCCAGCCGCTGCACGGTGCCGGCCGAGAACAGGAACTCGCGGGCCCGCGGGCCTTTATCAATGCGTCGGATGGTGATGCGAGTGTCGGGGATGGTCCACTGGGTGATGCCGCCCTCGGCGACCTCAGCATCCCCCGGGATTGCGTCAAGCGGTGGCACCTCGATGCGGTCGAGGATCTCCTTCAAGAACAGGGCGCGATTGACGCGTACGAACTTTGAGCTGCCGTCGGGCGTGGCGCTGAAGTCCAGCGTCTGCAGGGCACGCTGCCTGGCCCGAACGGTCACTGGGCTTCCGGCACCCGGGTTCCAACGCCAGTCTTCGACGATCGCGTTCGCGTTGACCAGGAAGGTGCGCAGCGTGGCCCGCGGGCTCGAGGTGTCTGCTGGCCGTAAGGGGCGGGGGTCGAAATCGGCGCTCATGTTCTGGGCGATAGCCGCCGGTGGCGACATCCCAAGGAGCAGCAGTAGGGGGATCAGTATCAGGAACCGAGAAAGCCGGGCGACCGAAGTCTCAGTTGTTCGCACCACGGAGGTTGTCTCCTTCTCAAACCCGAAGCGATGGCCTTCGTTATACAAACCGGCTGCGCTTATCTCGGAGTAGTCGAATTTTGCACTAAGGCTTCCGCTTCCGGCTAGTATGGCGCTATTCCAACCCTCGATCATGTCCGTCCAGAAGCTCCTTCTGATCCATCGACAGGAAATCTAATGCCATGACCAGCGAAGAGAAAAAGATGTCCCTGACCGTCCAGATCATGATCGGCATGGGCGCGGGTGCCCTGTTCGGCATCCTGCTCAATGTGTTCGCGGACGTGCCCGGCGTCGATGAATTCCTGATCTCGGGCCTGTTGCACGCGGTGGGGGCCATGTTCATCGCGTCGCTCCAGATGATGGTGGTACCCCTGGTGTTCGTGTCTCTGGTGGTGGGTGTGACCTCCATGGGCAACATCGCGAGCCTGGGCCGCATGAGCATCAAGGCGCTGCTGCTGTATCTGTTCACCACCGCGGTGGCGGTCAGCATCGCGTTGACCCTGGCGGTGGCAGCGAGTCCTGGAGAGGGCGTCCAGGTCAGCAAGGAGGTGGCACAGATCGAGATCAAGGAAGCGCCGCCCGCGACCCAGCTATTGATCGATATGGTGCCCACCAACCCGGTCAAGGCCATGGCCCAGGGCAATATGCTGCAGATCATCGTGTTCGCCATGTTGTTCGGCGTCGCGGTCGCCCTGGCTGGTGACAAGGGACAACACGTGGTCAATCTATTCGACGACCTGAACGAAGCCATCATGCACATGGTGGATATCATCATGCGTCTGGCGCCCTACGGGGTGTTTGCCCTGATTGGCAAGGCCTTTGCCACCCAGGGCCTGGACCTGATCGTACCGTTAATCGCCTATTTTCTGACTTTCACCGTGGCAATATTGCTGCATGGGCTCGGCACCTACCCGCTACTGGTGCGCGTCCTGGCCGGATTGAACCCCATCACCTTTCTGCGCAAGATGCGCGACCCGGCCACCTTCGCCTTTTCCACCGCCAGTTCGGCCGCCACCATCCCGATTACCATGCGCACCCTGGAGACCAAGATGGGTGTGAAGAACTCGGTGGCCTCCTTCACCGTGCCCCTGGGAGCCACCATCAACATGGACGGTACCGCCATCATGCAGGGGGTGGCGACTGTCTTTATCGCCAACGTCTATGGCGTGGACCTGGCCATCACCGACTACCTGATGGTGGTGCTGATAGCCACCCTGGCCTCCATGGGCACCGCGGCGGTGCCCGGTGTGGGCCTGGTGATGCTGACCATGGTGCTGACCCAGGTGGGCCTGCCTGCCGAGGGTGTCGCACTGATCATCGGCGTGGACCGCCTGCTGGATATGATGCGCACCGCGCTTAATGTCACCGGTGACAGCGCCGTGGCCGTGATTATCGCGCGCGGCGAAGAAGCCCTGGACGAGAAGGCCTTCAACGACCGCGGCGCGGGCTCGGTGGTGCAGGCCACTGCCGGTCTAGGGGAGATAGTGCGGCCTTCCGAGGAACAGGCATAGGCACAGAGGCGCGACGGACATCGAGGAGGGGCAAGGGGTGATTGCCCCTGCGCGTCCGTTGGCGATGTACGTGTGCCAGCGGGTCGACGACAAGCGACTTAAGGAGATTGCGGATGCGTTTGGCCTGGCGAGCTGCGCGGGTGCGGGTTCAACGATTCGGCAGATAAAGCGACGAATAAAAAAGGACAGTGCGTTAGCCAGGCAGATAGAGCGTAAGTTGCTAGACCCCGTAAGTTCTCTTACCGTCTCGCTAAAGGAAACACCGACAGCGATACTCAGGGCCAGGCCGGCGTTTCCCGGGAACGAGCTGCAAACCGATCTTCACCATCAGTTGAAAAACGGCAGCTTCAGAAATGCCTCGATCGTTACGGCATTGGTCAGATCAATAAAGAAAGCGCCTACCAGCGGAACAATGAGCAGCGCTTTCAACGATGGGCCGTGCTTTCTGGATACTAGCAAATATTGTCGCAATGGAGACGCCGACTGCGTATTCCACTGAATCCTGCCACCCAGTCCACGTGAAGGCTGCCATCCAGACCACGTCAAAGCTGCCACCTATCGGAGCGTAGCGACGCGGGTCTTGTGTATTGTTACTTGGCTCGGGTGGTGTGGGTCAATTTTGCTCTGCGCTTTCGCATGGATTCTCCTTTGAGGTTTATCTTGTAGGCATTGTGTACCAGCCGGTCGAGGATGGCGTCGGCGAGCGTCGGATCGCCGATGATCTCGTGCCATTTCTCCAGCGGGAGTTGACTGGTGGCCAGGGTCGAGCATCTCCCATGCCGGTCTTCCAAGATCTCCAGCAGGTCGCGGCGATGCTCTGCGATCAGCTTCGCCAGTCCCCAGTCATCGATGATCAGGACATCGGTCTTGGCCAGTGTGGCCAGCAGCTTGGGATATCGTCCGTCGCCCTTGGCAATGGCCATCTCATGCAGCAGTCTGGGCAGGCGCAGGTATTGAGCCGTGTACCCCTCGCGGCAGGCCTTCTGAGCCAGGGCACAGGCGAGCCATGTTTTGCCCACGCCGGTGGGGCCGGTCACCAGGACATTCAGATGCTCCTTGACCCACTGACAGGTGGCCAGCGATTGGATGAGGGACTTATCCAGGCCCCTGGGGTGGCGATAGTCGATGTCTTCAAGGGCAGCGTTGTGCTTGAGCTTGGCCCGGCGCAGGCGACTGGTGAGGCGTCGGTTCTCCCTTTCTGTGAGCTCCCGGTCGATGAGCAAGCCGAGACGCTCTTCGAAGGCCAGCTCATCGATATCGGGCGTGTTCATCTGTTCGGCCAAGGCGCTGGCCATGCCGGTGAATTTCAGACGCTGGAGTTTATCCAGGGTGGGATGCGTGAGCATGCCAATCTCCTTTTCAGTCAGTGGTAGTAGGACGGACCACGGAGGTTGTCGTGGTCCTCGGGTAGCGCCAGCTCCTTCTGCTCAGCCAGGGGCTGGCCATCCAGGCGATGCCGGAGGATGGACTCGATACTCTTGTAGCTGTGGCTGCCCAGGCTGAGCGCCCGCCGGCAGGCCGCCTCCAGCCGGTCATCCCCGTAGGCCTTGCCCAGGCGCAGAATGCCCAAGCAGGAGCGATAGGCCTGCTGAGGGTGTTTGCGGGCAGCCAAGACGGTGAGGATGAGTTTCTCGGTGGCCGGCCCCGTGTTGGCCGCCCAGTTGGCCAGTCGCTCGGGTGACCAGTCACCGGCCTGGCGGTGCGCTTCCGGCATGTGTGCCGGCACCGTGGTATGGCGTCCCTTCTGGTAGGCGCGCCGGTGGCTGGCGACGCGGCTGCCGCGATGGAAGCACTCGATGGTGTTCTTCGTGATGCGCACATCCAGTTGTTTCTTGATCAGCGCATGGGGCACCGAGTAGTAGTGCCCGTCCACCGCCACGTGGTAGTCGATATGCACGCGCGCCTTTTTCCATTCGGCATACACATAGGGCTCGGCGGGTAACGGCTGCAGGGCCGGTTTATCCAGTTGCTCGAAGTGCTCCCGGCGGGTGCCCGGCAGCTTCTTGAAGGGCCGGCGGTTGAGCTTTTCCAGCAGCTCACGGATGGCGGCATTGAGCTCTGCCAGGGAGAAGAAGGTCCGGTGGCGCAGCGCGGCCAGGATCCAGCGCTCGACCACCAGCACACCGGCTTCGACCTTGGCCTTGTCGCGGGGACGGCGCACACGGGCAGGCAGGACGGCGACACCGTAATGGGTGGCCATGTCCTGATAGGTGGGATTGGTATCCGGCTCGTAGCGGTGCGCTTTGGTGACGCCGCTGCGTAAATTGTCGGGCTTATGTTCTCGCCCTCATTATGTGCCGCTCCGGTGCTAACCGAATGAGGTATTGGGGCGGGGATCGGGATCGTGGCCACATAATCGGCTACAACGAGTTCAGCCAATCGAGAAGGGCTTTGTCGTCCTTCCAGATAGCACGAGTGTGGGGAGCCGGCGAAGTACCGCAACTGACCTCGCAGGCGCGCAGCGCTTCCGTTTTCGCCCGCAACGTCAACTCGGCATAGCGGTTGGTGGTGTCCAAGCTGACGTGACCGAGCCATCCGCGAATCACGTTGACCTCAACCCCTGATTCCAATAGGTGGACCGCAGCGGTATGGCGCATCAGGTGCGGGCTAACACGGCGAGGGTTTGGACCGCTCGTATCCCATGAGGCGGCGTGTCGGCGGACGATCTTGTAGATCCCGGAGCGCGTCAGCGGGATATTGCGCCGAGTGCAAAAGACCGGATAGCCTGACGCTGCCCGGCGCTCGGCGAGCAACCGTTCAAGGTGTTTTACCGTCTCTTTCCAGAGCGGACAGGCCCGCCATTTATCTCCCTTGCCATGCAAATGCACGGTGGCCGGCGCCTTCAGTTCAAGATGCTCGACACGCAGATCGGCCACCTCTTGTGCGCGCGCTCCGGTATTGTAGAGAAAGAGCAACAATGTTCGATCACGCAGTGCAAAATACCCTTCGCGAGGCAGTGAGCGAAACAGTGCGGTCACTTCGTCGCGATCGAGGTAGTGGGTGTCCGGCAGCGGTGTGCGCTTGACGGGGATCGCGGCGACCTGCTGACAGGTCGCCAGCATCTCCGGTTCGCGTAGGGCGAGATAAGCGAAGAAGGTATTCAAGGCGGCTCGGCGCTGATTGCGTGTGCGTACTGAGTTGCCGCGCTCCTGCTCCAAGTGTCTTAAGAACGCCAGGACCCTGTCGAAGGTGAGATCGCCAAGGGCTAGGGTCGCGATCGCTTGGCGATTCTGCTCCACCGCAAAGCATAAGAACAGGCGGATTGTATCGCGGTAACTGCGGATCGAGCCCAAGCGCAAGCCCTTCTGCACCGGCAGATAATCGACGAAGAATGACTGGACGAGTTTCCCGAGGGGAGTTGTCATGCCATGGGCCCTCCCGTGAGCGCGGCGGTGGCGAAGGCCTCAAAGCGCCGGTTGGCTTGATCGAGGAGGGTCGGTGTTGTCGTTAGATAAATGGCGGTTGAGTTGACATCGACATGTCCCAAGAACGTGGCGAGGGCGAGAAGCCGTGCCTGCGGATCGAGACCGAGTCGATACCAGCGCGTGAGTGCCCCTATAGCGAAGGAATGACGAAGATCATGCAGGCGCGGAGGCGATGTCCCTGGCGGGATAGTGAGGTTCAGGCGCGGGATGATTTGATGGAACGTCTGGCTGACGGTGCCTGGATTGATCGGGCGCCCACCCCGCAAGCAGAACAGCGGCTGATCAAGCGAAAGACCGTCCGGGCACCTTATCTGCTTTCGGCGCAGATGCTCGGCCAGCAGTGCTTCGACCTTGGGGCCGAAGGGCACCAGCCGACTCTTGTAAAATTTGGTCTCCCGGATAACGAGCAGTCGCCGTTCGAGGTCGAGATCCTCTATGCGCAGTCGGCACGCTTCGCCTACGCGCAATCCGAGGCCATAGAGCACGGCAAAAACGACGTAGTAGGTCTTGCCGCGCTCAATGGTACCCCCTTTATCGGGCAAGCTTTTAGCGACCGCGAGCAGACGCCTGGCGTCAACGGCATCGAAGATAAAGGGTGTTCGCTGATACCTCGAGGGGCGCGGTGGCGATTTCACCGGCGTGCACGCAAGCTTTCCCCGGTCAACCAGGTACGCGGACAAGCGTCCCAGTGTGCAGCGCAAGTGATTGTAGCTTCTCGGGCGGGCGCGGGGGCGCGAGCGAAGAAACTGGTCGACGAGCGTTGGGTTTATCTCACGCAGCGTGGAAATACGGCGCTTCACCAAGTAATCATCGAAGAGTGCGAGCGTTTTCTCCTCCACATCGTAGCGTCGCCCGAGTGAACGCTTGTGGGCGAGGAACTGTTCGATATCAGGGCCAAGAAAGCTGTGAAAATGCGAGCCCGCGTTCATAGCACGTCCTCCCCGTCGCCTTGCGCCACTTCGCGCAATTGTTCGATCGCGATCTTGCTGTAGATCTGAGTCGAAGACGCATTGCGGTGGCCGATGTAGTCGCCGATTTGCTTGAGTGAGAAGTGGGCGTTCAGAAGACGCTGGACGCAGCTGTGTCGCAGTGTATGGGAACCGGCGCGCGGGACCTTGATGCCAGCTTTACGGATATAGTGGGCGGCGCGACAAGTTACCGCTGCCGCCCCAATCGGGACCAGAGGCGCGCAGGCGCGCAAAAACACTTGCCGATCCGTGGTAGCCGGCCGCGCGTTCTTGACATAGTCGATGATCGCTGCGCCTACTAACGCCGAGAGCGGATAGGTGGTGGTATTGCCCGCCTTGCGGTCGCGGACCTTGAGACGCTCGTTGCGCCAGTCCAGATCATCGAGTGTGAGTGCGGCCACTTCGCATGCCCGCAGCCCATAGGTGGCCAGCAACAACAACATCGCATAGTCGCGTTTGCCGCATCCCGAGCGTCGATCGACACCGGCGAGTACCTGTTCGACCTGCTCCCAGCTGATCGAGCGCGGCACGGCAGCATGCCGATAGGATTGGGGAAATTCGACGAGCGAGCTAAGGTCCTTGAGCAACACGCCCTCGCGATGGAGATAGCGCAGAAAGACCCGTAGCGTCCCGCAGGCATTGCGCAGGGTAGGCCAAGCAATCCGAGGACCGTATTCGGCAATGAAGCCGCTCAGCACCGTTGGCGAAAGATGCGCGAGGTCCTTTAGGTCAACCTGCTCCAGGTAGACGGCGAATTGACGCAGGTGGAACCGATACTGCTCTATCGAACGCGGACGCAGCCCCTTCTCCTCGGTGAGATACACAAGGAACTGGGGTGCTTGAGCCTCAAATGGATTGTCGGGCTTACGGGGGCGGCCTAGGCCAACGTAACCCGGAATCGCCAGGCGCAGCATTTGGCGGATAGGATTACGCACACACTGACCGACCTTTAGGCGTGTCCGGTCACTGTCCTTCGGCCTCGTGTGATCGGCGATCCACCTGTGCACAAACGGCTCGACGTGCTCGGGCAGGTGCGCGACCTCGGTTGCACCGTGGTGCTTCGCGAACTCGCCGAAGGCCACCAGAAGCGGAATACGGCGTAACACACTGCGTTGCGAATACTGCTGCGCAGCAAGCCACTCGACATACTGTTCTATCGCGGCAGCGATCCAAGAGCTGCGGATGCGATCGACTGTGACGGGACGGACGTAGTAGTTCTCCAGCATGACAATCTCCCAACAAGAGTGGAAGATCACCATGCCACGGGCAGCCCGTTATGTTCCCGGCGACCGGCGAGAGACGGCAAAACACGCCTAACTACAGACGGTTAGCCACATAACGACGATGGGCGCATAAGCCCGATTCTGTTCCCGGGAACAAAATCGGGCACCACCAGCTCCGGCACGCCGCCGAGGAAGGTGAAGGTGCGTTGGTGTGAGCCGATCCAGTCCGCCAGGCCCTGTGTCCAGGTCGCCTCCGCATAGGTGTAGTTGGAGGCGCCGAGCACCGCCACGAAGATCTCAGCCTCCCGCAGCTCGCCGGTGAGCCGGTCCACCACCGGCACCGTCTGTCCGGCATAGTCGACAAACAGCTTCTCGCCGGCACGGTGGTCCTGGCGCATGACCACATCCAGCCGGCCCTGCCAGGCGCGGTAGTGCTCACAGAACCAGCTGTACTGGTAGCCTTGGGGGTGCTGCGCCCGGTACTCCTGCCAGAGCAGGAACAGGGTCACCCCCTTGCGCTTGAGCTCCCGGTTGATGGTGGACCAGTCCGGCAGGCCGCGCACCGGTGCCGGCAGTGTCGGCGCCGCGGGGAACAACAGCTGTTCCAGCGTGCCGTCGTCCAGCTCTGCGGGCAGTGGCCAGGACAGGCCGGCCGTCTCAGCCCGGCGCAGGTACTCATCGACGGCCGGGCGCGAGATGCCACAACTCCGGGCCGTCTTTCGTTTACTCAGGCCCTGGGCCCAGCACAGGCGTAAAACCTCTTTTATCTTCCGCATGGACAACCTCTGTGCGGGCATCCGCGCCTCCTTTTCTCGATGGGAAAAGGGGCGCAGGATACCCTGGGTTATCCGCGTCGGGCGCTCCGCTGTCTCACCCCATCAGGGGGTGGCAGGATTCCCTGGAATCAGTGGCAGCCTTCGCATGGAATGGGTGGCAGCTTTGCCGTGGAATCAGTGGCAGGCTTCGTCTGGAATACGCATGCAGTCAGAGAGACTGGGCGATCCCGACCGTTTGCGGTCCCTTGAGGGGGCTATCGAAAAGGCAGGTATGTAGAACAAAGCGGTCATCCTTATAAGCTCGCTCTGCATATGATCTGTTGGGGTAGCAACGCGTGGAACGGCTCTTCGGCATCCAGACCTGCCCGGCCTGGGGTGGGGGGGTGCGGATCATCGCCCGCATCGAGAATTCCGAGGTGGTCAAGAATGTGCTAACACATTTGAATACGAAGAAAGGGTGAGCCTGTTCCTTATCGACCGCCGTACCGGCTGCCGCTACAGCGCCTATTCTTTGACTGAACCGGACTACCCGACGACGACTGCCGACGGCTGGGCCGCCCTCGGCGCTATTGGGAAAAGAGCGCCGGCAACGTCGTCACGGGAATGGACTTGGGCGCCGTAACGCTACCCCAGGGCGATTTGCAGATTGGGGCGACTGCCGAACGACGTGCTGGCACCGATGAGGAGGGGCTGCCGCCCGCCAAAAGGGTTGTTCATGCTGCCTAGCGCAGCGATCCGGCCGCAACCAAAATAGGAGATGCCAGGGGCGTTGTGGGCATCCGCGAAGAAGGACTTTCTCGCGTTGCATCAGAGCAAGATTAGTGCGGATATGGGTCGCTACGATGGTGTGACATTCAGAGGCTATCTGCCCATTCAGGACGGCTACAGCAGGGCCCAGTTTTTCAATCAGAATGAGCCGCGATTTTGCGATCTGAAGGCGTTTCTCTTTGAGCAATCCAACCGTGTCAAATTCTACGCCGAAGCTTGGGTTGAAAGCGAAGTCCGACCCTTCAGGTACTTAGCTTCCCGGGAGCCGATGGAAAGGGCGGCTCGGAATCTGGTTGAGCGGGATCGAATCAAGGAGGGCTTGGTCTGTATTTTCAGCGTTCTCGAACCGTGTCGCACGTTCTCGATCCCTTTCTAAAAAGGCCGGCTTTTTGTTCAGCCGGCCCGGCACAGGCCTGGCCGAGAGGTGGTTCGTCCTTCTTATATGACCGCTATCGACTTTCAACCGCTAAAAAGGTGACATCGTCCTGGAATTTTGAGGCTCCGCCAAAATTGTTCAGCTCGGCCACTAGGCGGTCACACAGCTTTTCCAGCGGTTCGGATCGCAACTCGTGCAAAAGATTACAAAGTCGTGCTTCACCATACGGAGTTCCCTGAACATTCTTGTGTTCGATGACTCCATCTGTATAAAGGAGCAGCCGATCTCCGGGGTGCATGACAGTCGTACCCTCTTCGAAAGGCAAAATGCCACCCAGGCCGATGACTGTCCCGCCCGCCTCAAGCACTTCAACAGATCCAGCTGCACGCAACAATATTGGCCTGGGATGTCCCGCACTGCTGTACCGGATTTCGCGTGTTTTCGTGTTCATGAGCATATAGCAGATCGTGAAAAATTTTCTGAAGCGATTCAGAGGGTACTCCTGGTCCAGAGCGTTGAGAACAGCGGATGGTGAAGCGATTTCGTAATAGGGTGCTGTTTCCACTTGACGTCTGACCAGCCCCGTACCGTTGTAAGGGGCAAGCGATTGTGATACGGGGACCGTCACCATGGCAGAAGGCACACCATGGCCGCTCACATCGAGGATACTAAGAGAGATGTTGTCTTCATCCAACGCGAGAATGTTGCAGATGTCACCGCCGACATGATCACAGGGTAAGAACCGCCACGCAAAATCAAAAGCGGCCGTTGGCGGTGGCTCGGACACAACTAAGGTTTTTTGAATTTCCGCCGCTGCTTCCAAGTCCTTTTCAAGAGCCTGCTGCTTTTCCAGGATCTGTCGACCAGCCTGTTTCAATGACTCATTCAGTTGTTGCAACTGGCGATGACTTTTCCGCAGCTCAAATTGCGCGACGACCTGCGTCGAGAGTATTTCCAACGCCCTTCTTTGGTCAGAAGACAGACGCTTCTCTTTGCGGTCGATGACGCAAATCGTACCTAGCGGATATCCCTGGGGCGATACCAATGGTGCGCCGGCATAGAACCTGATTTTCGGATCTTCCGTTACCAGGGGATTGTCACAGAAGCGAGAGTCTTCTAATGCGTTTGGCACCTCAAACACGCTTTGCTGAAGAATGGCGTGGGCGCAAAAGGCAATGTCGCGAGGCGTTTCAGACGCATCAACGCCAATGCGAGACTTAAACCACTGCCGCCCTTCATCCACTAAACTGACTAAAGAGATGGGAGTATCGCAAATAGCCCGGGCCATTTGCGTTAATTCGTCGAAACCCTGTTCTTCTTCCGTATCCAGAATCTGGTACTGAAGCAGGTCGGCGAGGCGCTTTACCTCTTCGGGATGAAACGGGGCGCTTTTCATGATGACTTCACATACTGTGTGGTGTTGAATCTTGAGAATTTACGAAGTGATTCGACGTCACCGATGTCGTCGCCGGAGTTGTGATCGGTCCTGGCGTTCCTGAGGGTCAGCGCGTGTATAATCCGCTGAGACCCTTAGATGCGTGGTGATTCCGACAACAGCGTGAAGGAGCAGTTCGGCTGAATCGTCCAGCGGCACGTTCCCGCGTTGAGCAACTCTTGCGGTGCTCGTTGCCCGACGATAGTGCTTATCCCTCGCCTTAACGCAACCGGTCTGGCGACAACAATGCTCTATTTGAGAAGAGCATACGCTTGCCAGGCTAATGCTAGAGCGCTGGGAGGACGACTGCCTATAGGACCTTGGTCGTAGGACTTTGGTCTTACACGAGAAAGGAATGCTGAAGACAAAGGCCGCGCAGGTCGGGTCTCGACAAGCTTATTCTTGATGCGGTTCCGGTATCAAAGCTTGTCCGGCTCTACGTCAACCAGGCTGCACTGGCGGATGAGATCCGCTACTGAGGCGGCATCCATCTTTTCCATGACTCGGCCGCGGTGGATCTTCACGGTTTTCTCAGCAATCCCCATATGTGCGGCAATCTGCTTGTTACGAGCCCCGGAAAGCACGCAGCGCATCACCTCGAATTCCCGTGGCGTCAGGGTGCGCAGACGCCTTCGAATATCTACTGCATCGCTCTGGGCGTCGAGGACCGCCCGGTGCCGGGCGATCGCTTGGTGCACAGATGCGAGCAGCACCGTGTCGTCTACCGGCTTGGTGAGGAAATCGACGGCCCCATCTTTGAGGGCTCGAACGGCTAAGGGGATCTCGCCGTGACCGGTCAGAAAGATGATGGGGAGATTGTATCCTGCAGCGCTGAGCTCAGCTTGCAGCTCCGTGCCACTCTTACCCGGCATGTAAATATCCAAAATAATGCATGCTGGGTCGACAGATCGCTCGCGTTCGAGAAAGGCGGCGGCGGAGGCGAATGTCTCGACTTCATAGGCGGCCGAGCGCAGCAGACGCTCCAAGCCTCGACGCACGGAGGCATCGTCGTCGATCACGAACACCTTACCCTGTGATTCACCCATGTCGTTTCAAACTGTGCATTTCCGAGGTGGGCAACGTGAAAGAGAACCTCGCACCTCCGCCAACCACGTTTTCGGCCCAGATCCGACCGCCGTAAGCTTCGACAATACGCCGACAGATGCTAAGGCCCATGCCGAGACCATTGTTCTCCGTGGTATAGAAGGCCTCGAAGAGCCTGCCCAAGTTATCGCTCTCAACACCGGGTCCGCTGTCGTCAATCGCTATCTGGAGCTCACCGTCGACCAGGATTGCGTGAATACCGATCTGCCGGTTCTCCTTCGGCACCCTCGCGAGGGCTCGGATTGCATTGAGCATAAGGTTCATGAGCACCTGCTGTATTTCGACCCGCCCAGCCTCCACATCTGGCAAATCGTCCGGCAGGTCGACGTTGAGCGTGACGTGCCGCGCCACAAGCTCGGCGTGGAGCAGCTGGTTTACCTCATGCACCACCTCCTTGACATTGACTATCTCGCGCTTAATTTCCCCTCTGTGCAGCAATGCGCGAAGCCGCTGGATGACCTCTGCGGCCCGTTTATCGTCCCGAATGATGTCTTCCAAAATTTCCAGCTGCTCGACCCGGTTGGTCGATCCGGAAGCCAGGCCGCGCCGTGCCGCCTGGGCATTGCTGAGGATCGCGGCTAAGGGTTGATTGAGCTCGTGGGCCAGTCCTGAGGCCAGCTCACCCAATATGTTGGTGCGGGTCATATGTTCCAGCTCCCGCTGGGTGTGCTGCAAATCCCTGGTCGCCTGCAAGCGGTCAGTGATGTCCTCGCCCACACTGAGGAGACCCGCATGGCTGCCGTCCGAATTCTGCAATTCGACCGTAGACCAGAGCAAATCACGCTTTTCACCCGAGGCACAGACCAACGACCATCGGCTTTGGTGCCGCGCACCAATGTTCTCTACCTGCGCCAGGGCTCTGACTACCTCTACCGAGTCAGACTCGCCACCCAGACTCCCTACGGAACGCCCGATCAACTCAGCGCGCCGATAGCCGCTCAGCTTCTCGAGAAAAGGATTTACGTAGCTGATCCGGCGGTCGCCATCGATGCCGATGACCGGCAGCTGAACATTTTCCATAAGGGTTCGCCAACGTTTCTCGCTCGCCTTAATCTCACGGGCATAGCGGGAAACCTGAACCGCGTTGCTAACGAGCTCGTAGCTAAAGGCAACTACGATCGCCAGGAACCAGAAGCTCACCATGTAGGGGGTAGGGACAATCCCGGCGTCTACCAGTGGCGTGTGAACGCCGGCCAACACCGTGAACAGGATGATGCCACCACCGGTCAAGATCGCCCGCTGGCGAAATCCTCGGCGCCACGCGCGAACCGAGGCGTCGAGGACATAGATGACGATCAGAAACGACGCCGCGTGGGGGACAATTACCCACGGATTGGCTGAGCCGACGCCGGTGACAAACTGCTCGCCCCAAAAGGTGGTTGCGGACTCCAGCGCAACGAGCTCTGCGAAGACGAGGCTATGGGGCGAAAGGAAGTTGATCACCAGGCTCACCCCCGACAAAGACGTAATGGTCCAGGCAAGCCACAGCCGGGCAGTTCCGAAATGCCCGTAGACGAACCACACCATCGGCACGAGTATTAGAAAGATGGTCAGGCCTTGCAGCTTGAGCAACGTGCGAAACGTTTCCGGCGAATCCGCATACATCAGGCCCAAGTCGGTTAGGGCGGTCGCGCCTGCGGCGAACGCCATCAGTACGGACAACAGGTAAATCCACCTTTGCCGGTCCTTGAGCCAGAGAATTACATGTAAGCCCCCAAGCACGAAGCTTGTCGCGGCAAACATTGACCACGCGACGGTAAGAGGACTCATGGAGTGCGAGGACTCACGGAAGCGAAGCTCTGGAGCGTTCTCGGATACGCGCGCTAGACGCAAGTACCTATGAGTAGACGGAAAAGACGAGTCCGTTTCAGTCAGTGCCGCCGAAACTCAGATGTAAGCAGCAATATGTGTTTGAGATTATTGGCGTTACTGGCCTTTCCTTCAAGCTGCGGCTGTTTGGCGGCGTTTCGTGGAGGACAGCGAACCTTTAGGAGCGCTGCTCGTCGTGCCCGCAGCGAACGGTGGGCAACCTGAGAGAGAACGAAGACTCGATTGTTGGCGGCGGTTTCGATGGCTCAGCGTTTCTTCCTGGGTATAACCGCGGCGATGTCCGGACTCAGCTCGGCCAGGGCCTGACTCTGGGCGGCCGACTCCGGCTATAGCAGTCGTAGAGGTGTATGACCGCTGCAAAGGAGCCGGTCCTGGGCCAGTTCCCCAGTCGTCACTGAGTGGGTCTTTCCGCCGGTCAGCAAACGGGAAAGCTGATGGTTCAGGACTGATCCCCGCCGTTCTATCTAGAGGTCTGCCGAGGGAGACCGTCTCCAGCCGCCACACCGTCGGCGTCGCCGGCTATTCGTCGGTGGCGAGAGGGGCATTAGCAGCAGGTTCGCAGGTGAGGGGGCTTTTTAGGCCCGTTAACCCCGCGAATCGAGGGTGAGCCAAAACGTCGAATGAGACTACAGGGCGGGCTTTACGGCTGTCGCAAACCAAGTGTCGCTGCGTCGCAAACCAAATGGCGCGTTACACTAAGGGGTCTTGCTGCGCTCCACCCACGCTCCATTTCTGGGGCTACGATGAACTATCAGGGACAACCAGTATGCGAGCTGGCGAAGACAAAACGCCAGTAAAATCAGAGTGTTTTGTGGTTTCTGATGGTCTGTGGTAGTCTGCGGATTTGGTGCCGAGGAGAGGACTTGAACCTCCACGGGAGTTACCTCCCACCAGCACCTGAAGCTGGCGCGTCTACCAATTCCGCCACCTCGGCATCGGCGAGGGATCGCAAAGCGTCTCTCCCTCCTATCGCGGAGCGCGAAATTTACCTGCACGCAAGGCCCATTGTCAACGCGTGCAGTTGTCCGGAAGGCATATGACACCGAAGAAGAAAACCTGGCAGAAGAAGGATCCTTATGCAGCGCGCGAGGCGCGGCTTTACGAGCGTCCCATCCCCAGCCGTGAGTACCTGATGGCGTATCTCGGCGAGCGCGGCAAGCCGGCGACCTGGGAGCGGCTTTGCGAGGAGCTGGAACTGGATGAACAACGGGGCGATGCCGTGCAGCGGCGGCTGGACGCCATGGTGCGCGACGGCCAGCTGGTACGTAACCGTCGCAGGGGCTACGGCCCTGTGGACAAGCTGGACCTGGTTCGCGGCCGGGTCATGGGGCACCCGGATGGGTACGGCTTCCTGGCGCCGGACGAGGGCGGCGACCATCTGTACCTCTCGCCCCGGCAGATGCGCGAGCTCATGCACGGCGACCGCGCTTTGGTGCGGGTAGCGGGCGTCGATCGGCGCGGTCGGCGGGAGGCGTCCCTGGTGCAGGTGCTCGAGCACAACACCGAGCAGCTCGTCGGACGCTTCTTCACCGAGTCCGGAATCGGCGTCGTCGTCCCGGACAATGCACGCTTCGGCCACGACATCCTGGTTCCTACGGAGCACCGCGCCAACGCCAAAGAAGGGGAGATTGTCGTGGTTGAGCTGGTGGAGCAGCCCAGCAAACGCGCGCGCCCGGTGGGCAAGGTGGTGGAGGTTCTGGGCGCCCACATGGCCCCGGGCATGGAGATCGACATCGCCATTCGCTCCCACGGGATCCCTTTCGAATGGCCGGAAGCCGTGCTCGCCGAGATCGAAGGCCTCGGCATGAAGGTGCCCAAGTCAGCCAAGCAGGGCCGGGTCGACATCCGTCACGTGCCTCTCGTGACCATCGACGGGCCTGATGCCAAGGACTTCGATGACGCGGTGTTCTGTGAGAGCAAGCCCCGAGGCTGGCGTTTGCTGGTGGCGATTGCCGACGTCTCGGCCTATGTCAAACCCGGTACGGCCCTTGACCAGGAGGCATACGCCAGAGCCAACTCCGTCTATTTTCCGGGGCGGGTCGTGCCCATGCTCCCGGAAGTTCTGTCCAACGGCCTGTGTTCCCTCAATCCCCACGTGGATCGACTCTGCATGGTCTGCGAGATCTACGTGGACAAGGCGGGCCGCATCACGCGCTCCCGCTTCTTCGAGGGGGTTATGCGTTCCCACGCCCGGCTGACCTACGACGACGCGGCAGCGATGCTGGTGGAACGGAGCAAGCGGGTGCGCAAGAAACACGAGCAGCTCTTGCCTCACCTGGAAGACCTGTTCGCGCTTTACCAGGTGCTGCGCAAGGCCCGTGAGACGCGCGGGGCGATCGACTTCGATTCCACCGAGACACAGATTGTTTTCGGTGCCGACAAGAAGATCGAGCGCATAGACCCAAGAGAGCGTAACGATGCCCACCGGCTGATCGAAGAATGTATGGTTGCCGCCAACGTAGCTGCTGCCCGTTATCTCACGCGAAATCGGATGCCGACCCTATACCGGATCCATGAGCCCCCGTCGGCGGATAAGCTGGCGGAGCTGAGGGAGTTCCTGGCCGAGGTGGGCTTGCGACTGAAAGGAGGCAGCGAGCCGAAGCCCAGGCACTACGGGATGCTGTTGGCCGGGCTCGCGGGGCGTGCCGACCGACATCTGATCCAGACCGTGCTGCTGCGTTCCCTTGCTCAGGCCGTTTACAGCCCGGACAACGTGGGGCACTTCGGTCTGGCACATGACGCGTACGCCCATTTCACGTCGCCCATCCGGCGCTACCCGGATCTGCTCGTGCACCGTGCCATCCGCCACCTGCTGCGAAAGGGAAAGCCCGATGACTTCAGCACCGGCTTTCAGACCGACATGGGTGCCGTCGGTGAGCATTGCTCCGCGACCGAGCGGCGGGCCGACGACGCGACCCGTGATGCCATCGACTGGCTGAAATGCGAGTACATGCTGGAGAAAGTGGGGGAGGAGTTCGACGGCGTGATCGTCGCCGTGACCTCCTTCGGCATCTTCGTCGAGTTGGATGAAATCTATGTGCAAGGGCTGGTGCATGTCACCGCGCTGCGGAACGACTACTACCATTTCGAGCCGGTGCATCACCGCCTCCTTGGGGAGCGCACCGGCACCATCTACCGTCTGGGTGATCCATTGCGCGTGAAGGTCGTGCGCGTGGATCTGGACGAGCGCAAGATCGACTTTGAACTCGTGCAGGAGCCCGCCGGACGCAAACGGGTGCGCACCCCCCGGGGCAAGCGGCGCAGGTAAGGCGCCGGCCGAACCACACCGTGAGCAAAAAGGTATTCGGTCTGCACACGGTGGCGACCCTGCTGGCGGAGGATGGGGACGCAGTCGTGGAAATCTGGGTACAGACGGAGCGCCGCGATGCCCGTCTACAGAGAATACTGGAAGCCGCGCATCGCGCCCGCGTCCCCGTGAACCGCGTTGAGCGCCGAACCCTGGACCAGATGGCGCCGGGCGTTCGGCATCAGGGCGTCCTGGCGGAGTACCGTGGAGTGCCCGCGCTGGCCGAGCCGGACTTGGATCCCCTGCTCGACCGCCTGGAGGGGCCGCCATTGCTGCTCGCGCTAGATGGCGTTCAGGACCCTCACAACCTCGGCGCGTGCCTGCGCAGCGCCGATGCAAGCGGCGTGCATGCGGTCATCGTGCCGCGCGACCGGGCCGTCGGGCTGACGGCCACGGTACACAAGGTAGCGAGCGGCGCTGCCGAGTCGATGGCGTTCGTCCGCGTGACCAATCTGGCAAGGACACTAGCACGCCTGCGGGAACGTGGCCTCTGGATCGTCGGTACGGCGCACACGGCCCATGAGAGCCTGTATACGGCGGACCTGCGCGGACCCCTGGTGCTGGTCCTGGGCGGCGAGGGCAAGGGCCTGCGACGTCTGACTAAAGAGCAGTGCGACCTCCTGGTCAGCATCCCCATGCGAGGCCGCGTGGAAAGCCTCAATGTGTCAGTGGCCGCCGGCGTCTGCCTGTTCGAGGCCGTAAGGCAGCGGGGGGTGAATAAGTGAGCAGTGAGCAGTGAGTGGTGATTAGTGAATAGAGACTCGTGAAGCGTGAAGCGTGAAGCAACCAGAGACAACGTTCCCAAATAACCGCTCTCTCGCAACCGTCCACTCTTAACCGTTCGCTACTCACCACTCACTACTCACCAGTCACTATTCCCTATCCGCTATCTCCCAGTCTCTTCCCTTACGCGTGGCTTCGTAGCCTGAGTAGAGCAGGCGTTCCTCTCCGTCGACCTCGATGATGCTTACGGTCTCGCCCCGGGTGCGACCCAGGCCCACGGTGATGGCCTCGTGATCGGAGACGGCGGTGATGGGTACGGCGATTTCCCGATGGGACAGCTTGGGCATGCGGTAACGCAGGTGGAGCAGGCCTTCGCTGCTTTCCAGTCTTACGTCTTCCACGGGGAAGTGGGGATCCTCGTTCACTACCTCATAGCTGCCTATCCTCCGTAGCCAAGCACGCGGGATGGGGCGGTCAGGCACCTTTGCACCCAGCAGGTATTCCTTGTCCTTGCCGCGCATGACCAGCACCTCCTTGCCGTCCACCTCTCTGCTGGTGAACTGTAGCCTGGAGAGCTTTTCGTAGCCGAGGGGAAGTCTGCTTCCAACACTGGGCTGGGTCTGGAACCAGCCGTCCGGCAGCGGGGCCACGTCCAGCGTTGTTCCGATGTTGCACGCACAGAGCTGACCCACCTTGGGCGTGATCTCGATCAGGCCGAGGTCGGTTGCATACTGGCCGTCTGCCCGGTGGCTGACAGCGCCGGCAATAGTGTCCGGTGGGGTTCGTTCCGCAAACAGGACAGGCGGCGGAGCAATGCCTGTTTTCTCTTGCAGCGCCAGCTTCAGGGCTGTCTCGGCAACGCTTGCGACCATGTATCGGCTGTGGCTCGTGTTCGACAGCACTACGACGCCCAGCTTGTGGCGGGGCAGGATGATGATCTGACTGTTGAAGAGCAGGGTCGTGCCGCCGTGCAGCGCCACCGGCCCGACTGCCCCGTCGCTGCGGCCCTCCAAAAACCAGCCCAGCCCGACCCGGAAGTCGAAGTCGAGGGGCACGTCGGTATTCTGTGGCTCGAGCATTTCCTGAAGGGAGGCCCTCATGACCAGCTCGCGATGGCCAGCGTAGCCGCCGGCGAACACCGTCATCATGAAACGGCTCAGGTCCAGCACGTTGGCATAGAGGGATACTGCCGGCAGGTCTCGCATGGGTAGCGGTGCCTCCTCACTGCCGTTTCGATATCCCCGGGAGAAGTAGGGTGCCATGTGGGGCTCCAGCACGAAGGAGGAGTGATTCATGCCCATGGGGTGCAGAATCTCCCGGTCCATGTAGGTCACGAAGTCCTGGCCTGTGACCTCCTGGATCATGTGGCCGAGCAGCGTGTAGCCCACGTTGGAGTAGGCGAATACGTAGTCGGGCGGATAGGCCAGATACTCGTTCTTGAGCCCGTCTGCCACGTCGGTAAGCTTCGCGTCGCTCCACATGCCCTTGTTCAGGTCGCAGGGCAGCCCCGCGTGGTGGCTCATGACGTTTCGCGGCGTGATCGGGTCAATCTCGGAGAAGCGGCTCTTCACCGAGAATCGCGGGATGTAGGCGGCCAGCGCCTGGTCGATGTCCAGCTTGCCCTGTTCTTCCAGCCGCATGACCGCCAGGCTCGTCAGCAGCTTGGCGATGGAGCCCGCCCGATAGACGGTCTGCGGGCTGGCCGGTATGTTCCTGGTCTCGTCGGCATAGCCAAACCCTTGCGCCCAGACCATGCTCTGATCGTCCACCAGAGCAATGCTGAGGCCGACGACCCCATTGGCCTCCATCTGCTCCCGGATCAGCTCAGCCGACTGCGTGCGCGTGTTCTCGTAGCGCTCGGTGGCTACCGTATCAGGTTTGGATGCGGAGCCGGCGCAGCCAGCCAGAAAGCTGAGAACGCAGGCGGGCCACGCGCAGCGCAAGAACAGCCGGGGGAACATTACTCGCATGGGTGGTTTGCAGCGAAGGGTAAGACTGGGCTCACTAAACGGCAGTGTCTCGAGAGGTCAGCCAGAATAGGTCTCATTCTAGGTCAAGAACAGGACTGGTTCTTATTCTAGGTCAAGAATTCCTGTCTGGCCGAGTTTTCGGTTGGCCACACGGTGCGCCTGCCCCGGCGGCGCGGCCTGCAGAGGTTGTGTGGGATGGCGGGATTCCATACAATTCCGGGCTTTTCGGGCCCGCGAAGCCGGGTCTCCACATGCACAACTCCTTGCCTTACCGCCTGCTGCGGAAGGCTGCTCAAACCACAAGGAGACGTCGATGCGACACTACGAGATTGTGTTCATGGTCCATCCGGACCAGAGCGAGCAGGTGCCCGCCATGCTTGACCGTTACCGGGCCATGATCGAGGGCAGCGAGGGCAAAATCCACCGTCTCGAGGACTGGGGCCGGCGCCAGCTCGCATACCCCATCAACAAGGTGCACAAGGCTCATTACGTCCTGATGAACGTGGAGTGTCCCCAGGAAACCCTGGACGAGCTCACGAGCGCGTTCAAGTTCAACGATGCCGTGCTGCGGAACCTGGTGATTCGGCGTAACGAGGCCATCGCCGAGCCGTCCCCAATGGCCAAGCCGAGTGACGAGCGGGAGGAGAGGTCGTCGGGTGACAGGGACAACAGGAGCGGTCGGTCCGAGCGTGGGGGTGGCCGAGAGCCGGAGGCCAAACCCGAGGCCGAGACCGGCGCTGCGGCCGAGGAGCCCGCCGTTACCCACTGATCGCGTCGTCGACGCAGCCTAAGCCAGTTACCAGAGGTCTACCATGGGACGTTACTTCCGGCGCAGAAAATACTGCCGCTTCACTGCCGAAGGGGTGAAGGAGATCGACTACAAGGATCTCGCCACGCTCAAGGCATACGTTACAGAGACGGGCAAGATCGTGCCGAGCCGGATCACCGGCACGCGCTCCAAGTATCAACGCCAGCTCGCAACGGCCGTCAAGCGGGCACGCTATCTGGCGTTGCTGCCTTACACCGATCAACACGAATAGGCAGCCTGGCACCGGAGCCTGAGCAGCGTGCGGGCAATCGCGGGCTTCATCATGCGCGGCCGCTCCCAGGCGGTGATGGTGGCTGCGGTTTTCACTGTTCTGTCGGTGATCCTGGCGCCGTTGAGCTATTTGGGTGCCGCCGCCATCGGCTTGGTGACGTTGCGTCACGGACCCCGCGAGGGTGTCCTGGTGATGGCCGGCGCGGGTTTCGCCGCGGGCATTCTGACCTGGCTCCTGCTGGGCTCACCCATGCCGGCGCTGGTCTTGATGCTCTTGCTTTGGCTGCCGGTATGGCTGCTGTCGCTGCTGCTCAAGGCAACAGCGTCCCAGGGCGCAACGCTCGCCGCGGCGGGCTTGCTTGGAGTCCTGGTTCTGCTGGGCACGCATGCCGCGTTTGCGTCGCCGGAGGCGTGGTGGCGCGAGCTCCTGGAACAGACGCTGGTGCCCATGCTCGAGCAGAGCGAGATCACCGTACAGCCTGAGGCGGTAGCCGGGGCCGCGCGGTTGATGACGGGCCTGGTGGTTGCCCTGACCTTACTCGGCGTGCTGTTGTCCGTGTTGCTGGGTCGCTGGTGGCAGGCCCTGCTGTACAACCCGGGCGGGTTCGGAAAGGAATTTCGGGCCCTGCGGCTGGACCGCCGCATTGCCGTCGGCACGCTGGTGGTATTGGTGGTCGTACCTATGGCCAGGGACGCCTTCGGCTCCCTGGGAATCGAGCTGGTGACACTGGCGGTGGCCGTGTACACGGTTCAAGGCCTGGCTGTGGTCCATGCGATAGTGGCGAGTCGCGGCGCCTCAGTGGTGTGGCTGGTGGTTCTCTACGTCGTCCTGCTTCTGTTCGTGCCCGTGAACATTTACCTGGTACTGGCACTCGCTGCGGGCGGCTTGGTGGACGCCTTTGTGGATGTGCGCGCACGCCTGGGCGCCGCGTAGGTTATTGAAACTGGGGGCGTTTGCCCGGCGGGCAGACAAGGTTCGTGAGGTGATGAACGATGCAAGTCATTCTCTTGGAAAAGGTTCAGAACTTGGGGGAGCTTGGCGACAAGGTGACGGTGAGGCCGGGCTATGGACGC
>JASJBY010000336.1 GCA_030066245.1 Gammaproteobacteria bacterium | reverse complement strand
GTTGAGGTGACGACCGGGCGCCGCGAGTCGCCTGCCCGGGTCGACCGTTTCCTCTTTGCGTGTCTTCCTTACTCCTTTGGCCGGGTCTTCAGCCGTTGACGTTCCAGGTCGGCGATGAAGCGCGCAATCAAGTGCTCATTGCCGCGGGTAAGATCCACGAATCGCCCGCCCATCCTGAGCTGTGCCGGCGCTTCGCTGGGATCGACGAAGCAAACTTCCAGGGCACTGTGCACGGTCTGGTTGCGGGGCAGCCGGATGACACAGTGCTCAACCCGTTCGCCGCACTGTAGAACATCCGGAGTCTGCTGCTGGAAGAGGGCGCCGATACCACCGGGAGAAATGTCGTGGACGCGGCCTTCGATGACACGCCCGTGATTGGTCTCGAGGATAATCGGAACCTCGTGCGCGACACCAATGACGGCGCGGAAATGAGCCCGGCGTTGGTGATAGTGGAGCAGGGTGGGAACGGCAACCTCGTAGATGGCGATGCCGTCCTCCTGGCTCACCTCCTGGAGCGTGGTCTCGAAGTCCACGGCGATACCTTTGAGCCGAGCCGAGACGCGCAGCACTCTGCGCGCCAGCAGCAGCGCGTGACCCTCTTCCGGGTTCAGCTCGTCGATGGACAACGTTCCGGTGGCACGGTCGAAAGCGAGGATGGTGCTCGAGAATGAGTTCTCGCACTCGGGAAGGCTTACGGTGATAAGGCTATGGTGGCGCGTCAGCCGCTGCAGAACATGGGCTATCTGGGTGGGCAGCATCACTTCGCTGGCATCCCCACCGCGCGAGGATGCCAGCCTCCGCGGCGACGAGGAGGGCGGCTGCGGCGACGATTCTGGCAGAATCCCCATTGTAAGCGCCGTTACTCTTGGCCCCTCGTGGCGTCTATCCAGTGTGTACGGGGATCTTGCCGACGCCGGGCGGCGAGAAGGTTGACGCCCCAACAGCCCCAGCAACCCTCAGACCGTGGCCAGCGGGCCGCGGCTGCCCGAATCACCCCGGGCATCGCCGTCAGGGCCATACAAACGACCGTCGGGTGAGGCACCGCGGAGACCTTCCAGGACCTGTTGTGCGAAGCGCCGGCTCATCTCGATGACACCACCGTTGATGAGGTTCTGCTGCCGGCATTGCGCGAGCACGTCCAAGAGCACCTGCCAGCGTTCGGCGAGACCTTCCAGGCCAGCGGAGCGCAGCGCGCCCCTGAGATCCCGTGCGCCGGGATCGATGCCTACCAGGCCCAATAGCTCGTTTTGCCGGGTAGCCAGTCTCTCCAGCTCGGTGATCGCTTTCTCTTTATCCCGGGCCGACTCGCCGATGGCCTCCAGATCGCGGCTTCCCAGGGCCTTTCGCTCCCGGCGCAGGATTGTCAGCAGCTGCGTTGCCGCCTGCGCCTCCTGCTCAAGCACCTCATCCAGCTCTTCAAGCGGACGCCTGGTATCCATCATTGGAGCTGGCCCGATGGTACAGGAGTTCGAACTTGATGAACTTGTCGGCTACGCGGGCATCGTCAATCTGATAGCGACCGTCCGCGATCTGCTCGCGAATGACGCCAACTCGCGCGCCGTCCGTGACAGGCAGCCCACGGATGAAGCTGTCCAGTCTTTGCAGGCTGACGGCGGCATCCGTGAAAATGATCTGGTCGATCGGGCGTGACCCGGCACTGGTTGCGGGAGCAGTGCTTGTGCCAGTGGTCGAACTCGCCGCCCGCGGCGTCGTCGCCGTCGGTGGCGCATTCGGCAAGCCTTTGATTTCCCCGGCCATAATCGTCCTCCGTGATGCGTAAAGATGTGCTGTCCGCTCGGTTGTTGGTTAGTCAAAGTATCGGCGTGCCCATACCCAACTTTAACCTGCGCCAGGCCCCGGCGAACCACCGATTGCAAGCTCAACGCCCCCGCGATGAGGCCACCTTCGCACAGGCCGCGCGCCCTACATCCGTACCCTGACGGTGCCGTCGGCCGCCAGAATCCCTTCAACAACGCGACGGGAGCGCTCGTTGCGCACCCGCACCCGGTCGCCCACGGCGCCGTCCATTAAGGCGGTTCCCTCGACACGAACTTCCAGCCCGGTCGTACCGGCCAGAAGCATGACCCGTTCGCCCCGGCTCACCAGCTTCGGCGCCAGCACCGCGAGTCGCGGCAGAGGCTGGCCGACTCCCAGAGAACGTCTCATCTGCTTGCCGACGACCTCCTCCAGGTGGGCGAAGTAGCCCGAAACCAAACCGTCCACCGCGCGTTCGTCGAGGCGCACGTCCGCGGCCGTGAGAATGCCTCCTGGCGCGACCGGGCGAGCCAGGACCACCACATCCCGGTAGCGCTTGATGCTCACGGGCACGTACAAGGACCACGGTTTCGGGCCCGGACAAGCCACCCTCACCGTAGTGCTGGTCATCTTCGTCGTGTGGCTTTGATAGGCAACCTCGAGCTCGCTGCCGCAACGGGCCAGTCGCAGGCGGGGGTCGAGCTTAGCCACCTGGACCCGGGTAGCCCGATCCGATTCTCCCAACCCCTGGGTCACAAAGCCCTGTGCGGCATCACGGATGGACCCGAGGGACTGGAATGCCGGGTCGGCCACGGCAAGCTGCGCAAAAAAGCAGGCGATTGTAGCCGCGAGGGTAATCAGGCTTCGCACGTTGGCTTCTCCACATGTCGTTGGAAACAGTCCGGCTCCGGCCGGGCCTGGTGGCGTGAGATGCAAAGCGCTTGCCAGTGCCAGTAACACGGCGTCCGTCGCAGCGTCACCAGGGCATACGAGGCAGGGCCGCTAAATAGCTGTTCGGAAATATCGATCACAAACGGCGATCCAGCTGGCGTGGGACCCGGCCGGGGCGTTGGCTCCGCTAAATCTCGCCAGGCCTTCCCTGGCCTGGCGAGAAGCGGAGATGGCGAGCTTAAGCTCTCCTTGCGCCGCTCGCCATCTACGCCGCTACGCCAACACCCCGGCCGGGTCAGCCCGTAGCGTATTTCGGAACAGCTATCTAGCCCGGATCTCTCACCGGGATTCGGAGTATTGGGTCGCTCTGGCAAAGCAGATTGGCCGATCGCCCGCAGAGGCATAGCTGTCGCTATATCTCAAGAGTGGGCCAAGAGCCGAATAGGACAGCCTGTTCACAAGGAAGACCGGCTCGGTGAAGCCAATGTGCTGAATTTGCCAACATAATCCGCGCTCCGAGGTCCGCCTGGTGAGAAATCCGGGCTTACTGTCGCTTGCCGCTCACCGGCAAGGATTTGCCGCCGGGTGCCGCTTCTCCAGGTAGCCCCATCGGCGCCGAAACCTCCCACTGCAGACGGCCGGAAGCTGTAGACCAAGGCAGGGGCTTCCCGCGTGGAGGAAAACTTAAATATTGATTTTTCAGAAGCTTATCCGCTCCTGCGCGGCAGGCCCACCGAGTGGCCAAGAGCCCGCATTGGCGTGGTCTGCGCCTCCGGCTGGCAACCTTCGCCCGGAGTGGCACAGCTTGTGCGTACAGCAGGAGTGAACGCAAATCGGCGAGGTCCTGAAAAGGCATGGGAATAGGATTTGACAGGGCATTCGGCATCCACGACGACGCGGTGGCGGTTCGCGCCTACCGTGCCCAGGTGCTGGCTTCCAACATGGCTAACGCCGACACGCCCCATTACAAAGCGCGGGACTTCGACTTCCGCAGCGTCCTTGTCGGTGCGATGAACGACGCCCGGGCGAGCCGTCTCAACAGCACCCACGCCCGTCACGTGGCTGCTGCCGGGCCGGAAATGGATGGCCTGGAGCTGCTCTACCGGGTTCCGCACCAGGACTCCATGGATGGCAACACGGTGGATCCCCACATCGAGCAGGCCAACTACATGAACAACGCCCTGCGTTACCAGGCCAGCCTGCGCTTTCTGGACGGCAAGATCAAAGGCCTGCTGAGAGCCATCCGCGGAGAGTAGTCATGTCATTCTTCAGCGTATTCGATATCGCAAGTTCTGCCTTGAATGCCCTGTCCGTGCGTCTCAACGTCACGTCGAGCAACCTGGCAAACGCCGAGTCCGTGAGCAGCAGTGTCGGCCAGACCTACCGGGCACGGCATCCAGTCTTCAGCACACTGGTTCAGGACAGCCTGAACAGAGATCCGGCAGTAGCCGGGGTAAGGGTTGTCGGTATCGTGGAGAGCCAGGCACCGCTGAAGGTCGAGCACCGCCCGGACCACCCGATGGCGGACGAGAACGGCAACATCTACCTGCCGAACGTCAACCTGGTGGAGGAGATGGCGGACATGATTTCCGCCTCACGTTCGTACCAGAGCAACGTAGAGGTCGTCAATGCCACCAAGCAGATGGCCATCAGGACCCTGTCTCTCGGCCAGTAGCGGGTGAGCGATTAGACGGAGAGCGCAGCCATGACCAAACCCGGCGACGTATTGCCACCTGGACTGCAGAATCTGGGTATCAACCAACAGACGCAACCAGACAAGGCGCGCAACGATCTGGGGCAGGATGAGTTCTTCCAGCTCATGGTGGCCCAGCTGACCAACCAGGACCCGCTCAAGCCCCTGGAGAGCAACGAGTTCCTGGGCCAGGTTGCTCAGTTCTCCACTGTGACTGGCGTCCAGGATATGCACCAGGCGATTACCGACCTGGCCGCGTCTTTCCAATCCAACCAGGCGCTTCAGGCGTCCACGATGGTGGGGCGCGACGTGCTGGTGCCCGGCAGCCGAACACTCCTGGGTGCCGATGGAACCCTCAAGGCTGCAGCCGACCTGCCAGCCTCGACCGGCACCATGTCTGCAAGTATCTACGACGCCAGCGGCCAGCTTGTTCGCCAGCTCGGTTTAGGCGCCCATGAAGCCGGGCTGGTGGAGTTCACCTGGGACGGTCTGACGGACGCCGGTCAACCGGCGCCTGCCGGTACCTATTCCGTGGAGGTGAAGGCCTCCATAAACAACCAGACCCAGGCAGTGGACACCCTGGTGGCCGCCAAGGTGGAGAGTGTCACCCTGGGCAAGGCGGGCGCCGGCATGCAGCTCAATCTCAGCGGCCTGGGCCCCGTGGACACCAGCCAGGTGCGCCAGCTTCTCTAGCGAAGCAGTATTTATCGGAGGTAAACGTCATGGCCTTTCGCATCGCAGTCAGCGGCATTCAGGCAGCAACCGCCGACCTGGACGTCACCGGCAACAACATCGCCAACAGCAACACGGCAGGCTTCAAGGCATCGCGAACCCAGTTCGCCGACCTGTATGCCGCATCGGATCTGGGCTCCACCCAGGACGCCGTTGGCCAGGGGGTTCAGCTGGCTTCCGTCGCGCAGCAATTCACCCAGGGCAATGTGTCCTTTACCAACAGCAGCCTGGATATCGCCATCAATGGCTCGGGCTTTTTCGCGGTGGAGGACAACAACGGCCGGTCCTACACTCGCGCCGGGGCCTTTGGCCTGGACAACAGCGGCTTCGTCACCAACGCCACCGGCCAGCAGCTGCTCGCCTTCCAGGCGCTGAACGGCTCCATCACCGGCGCCGTTGGGCCGCTGCAAATCTCGACCACCAACCTGCCGCCCCTGGGGACGGCACTGGTCGACGGCCAGGTGAACTTGGATGCGTCTGCACCCGCGCTGCCGCCGGCCGCGTTCGATCCCGACATCGCCACCACCTACAACAGCAGCACGTCGCTGACGGTATTCGATTCCCTCGGGGAGGAGCACCTGGCCAGCTTCTACTTTCTCAAGACCGGTGCCAACACCTGGAATGTCTACACCCGGATTGACAGCGGCGCGGCTACCGCGGCCCAGGCCCTCACATTCGATAACGCAGGCGGCCTGCTGACGGGCATGCCGCTGAACTTCGGCACCTTTGCCACGACCACGGGCTCCGCGCCCATCGGCTCGCCCGGCGGCCTGGAGCTGGATCTGACCGGGACAACCCAGTATGGCGCCAACTTCG
>JASJBY010000335.1 GCA_030066245.1 Gammaproteobacteria bacterium | reverse complement strand
GACGCAGCTGGGCATGCGCTGCCCAACCCAAGCAGCAGTGCAATGAGAAGCGCCAGTCGCCCGACAACGACAGATGCGGGCGGCCTCATCGGGCGTAGCGTGCGCACCGAAAGCCCAGGTCGGGACGCGCTTTGTTGCTGTAATCTCTGTAGGTCCATCTCAGGCTGCTGATGCTCGCATGCATCCAGCTCGAGCCCCTTACCGTATGGTGTTTGCCCTCACGCGGCCCCTGGGGATCCTTGGTGGCTTTGTCCGGAGCGTAAGGGTAGATCGTGTAATAGTCATGGGTCCACTCGGCCACGTTGCCGCCAAGATCGTGAAGTCCCAGCGGGTTGGCTTGGAACCTGGCGGTGGGCGCGCTGGCCGGGTATCCGTCACTGTAGTCGGAAAGGGTGTTGGCCAGCAGGCGGGCCACAGACTGGTCGGCGAAGTTTCCCGCGCGGGGTGGTGGCGGCAGGGCATTTCCCCACGGGAAGCGGTTGTTCTTCTGGCCCTGTGCCCGTCGGGCGGCCCAGGCCCATTCGGCTTCAGTGGGTAATCGGTAGCCGTTTCCCAGCGGTTGCCTGGCTGTCAGGGTTTTGCCTTTCTGTTCGTACACCGCGGGAATCGATGCTCGTTCGCTCAGCCAGTTGCAGTAGCCTGCCGCTTCCTCCCAGGTGACGTTTACCGCCGGCTGGTCGTTGCCGTTCAAGTCCAATCCCATCCAGCTGCCGGAGCTGTGAGCCGGGCGAAAACGCCGAAACTGGGCGTTGCTCACCTCCTGGGTGCCCACATAAAAAGGACGCGTGAGAGCCACCCTGCGCAGTGTTTCGTTGCCCCGCCGGCCCTGCTCCCGGCGCGATGCCCCCATGATGAATTCGCCCGGTTCGACAAGGCGCATGCGCTGTCCGTCGGGCGCCGTAATCGTCTCCGGGAGTTTGCCCAGGCTCACGGCACCCAGAGGCTTCAGGGTTGCGCGGACAAGCTGCTCGTACCCTGGCCGCGGTGTGACGCGGGAGCGGTATGACTCGAATCCCGGCTTCTTCACGGTGACGTTCTGAGGCACCGCGAGCAGCGAGAGTCTGACCGACCCCTTGCCTCGCGGCCGCCCATTGACCAGGATCTGAGCATCCGCCGGTTCGACGGTGACGCGCACGATACCGGTGATGGCCTTCAACCGTATGCTGAGCTCACGGATCGCCCCTGCCTCCAGTTGCGTCGTATGGGCGGCGGAACGGTAGCCTGCCTTGGACAGGGTGATGCTGTGTTGCCGGCCTGGCCCGAGTGACAGCTCCAGGGGCGTGGTTCCGGTGTAGCTTCCGTTGACGGTGACGCTGGCAGCCGGCGGCTGGGAGGTGAGCTGCAGGGTGCCGTTGGCGTCCTGCAGAGTGATGGGACCCACGGTCCGGGGTTGGTTTGGCAGCACCTCCAGCTCTGTTGTCCAGGTCTGGTAGCGCGGCGCCCTTAGCTCTAGGGTGTGCCCCCCGGCAAGAAGCTCGACGCCAAGGGGGGTGGGGCCCGCTTCCTGTCCGTCCACCCACAGCACAGCACCGCTCGGCACGCTCTCGACGCGCACATCGGCCCAACGGGGCACCAGCGTGACCACCAGCTCCTGTCTGATGCCACGCCCTTCAATCTCGACTGTCTGGGTGGCGTCCAGATATCGGTCTGTGCTCACCACGACCTCATGCCGGCCCGGGGTCAGATCCGGGATGACCGCAGGCGTGGTGCCGCGCTCCACCCCCCCGATGCTGATTCGTGCTCCGTCCACGGGCAGAGACCGAACAGCCAGCAGCCCCGGAAGCTTGTTCAGCTTGAATTCCAGAACCTGGTTTCTCTCGCCGCTGATCGTCACCTGGTTCACCAGGCGGTGATAGCCCGCCTTCTCGGCGCTCAGCCGGTAGAGGCCGGGTCGGAGCAAATATCCCTCGCCGAGAGGAACGCGCAGCAGGCCACCGCTGATCTCTACGCGGTCTGGCTGTGGCGTGATTTTAATGGCCACGTATCGCGCCGTGACCAGGAACCACAGCGCCGCAGCCAGACCCGCGAAGCCGGCGTACAGAGCGAGTCTCAGAAGCCTCTGCCGAGCGGGGGCTTGACGGCCCTTCGCGCTGGCTGTCGGTGGCGCGAACACGACTGGCTCGATGGGTGCGTCCTCCACCTCCGTCGACGCCTCGGGGGGCGGCAGCGTGTCCCGGGGCAAGTAGTCCGCGACAACCACGAATCCGCAGCTCTCGTCGCTGACCTGGCATTGGATCTGCGTCGTCTTGACCGTCAGGAGATCGCCGTCGGCGAGGCGATGGGCGCCCGCCAGACGACGGCCGTTCAGGGAAACGGGAGTGCCCTCCGAGGTCGGCTCCACCAGCAGGTGGCTAGCAGAGCGAACAACACGACAGGCGGCTCGGTCGAGCCCTGGCACCTGGATGGCGCCTTCCGCCCCGCCGCCGATGTTGAGGGGGAATTCGGCCGGGAGCTCCCGTTTGCCAAGAGCGTCGTGAATTCGTACGCGCAGCGTCAAATGGGCTCCTCGCAGGCCACGTATATTGGCGGTACTTTCTTTCCCGCGGCCAGCGTGATTTCCCGTCGCACATCTCTGTAGCCGGGTCGAGAACCGACAATGGTGTACGTGCCGGGGCGCAGGGAAAGCTGTCGGCTGGTGAAGCGACCCAGGTTACCGAGCCGATACACCACCACTTCCGTGGCACCGTCCGAGCGCAGGTTGACCTCGAGAGGTTGGGTGGCGAGCAGCACCTGCTCTCTCAAAGCGGCGACACGCTGAGTCAGTTCGGGACCCTTCGGCTCGACTGCGCCAGCTTCGCCGATGAACACCAGCACCTTCTCGCGAACCCGCGGCGATCGGAGCAGGGAGGGGTCTGCCAGGTAATAATCCAGCTTCGCTATGACTGCCGCGCGGGCTAGCGCGCGCTGTTTGCCTTGCTGCGCAAAGACCAGGCTTCGATCGATGGCGAGGGCTGATTCATAGCGCGCGGCTGCGTCCTCCCACCGTTCCAGTGTCTCCAGCTTCTCGGCTTCTTGCCGCAGCGACGCCAGTTTGGCAAGGCGAATTCCCTCGCTTGCCCGCACTATGCCGTCGCTGACGGCCGGCGACTGGGGACGAAGGCCCCGGGCCTCCCTGAATACGGCTAGCGCACTCTGGTAATCGCGGCGACCAAGTGCCGCAAGCCCCTGGGACATGGTTTCTTGAAAACGTTCCTGGGCGATGCGCTGCTGGACACGCTCCAGCCCGTCGCGAGCCCTGGATGCCGCTGCATCGACCTCCAGGGCAGCCGCGAAGTCCGCATGTGCGAAGGCGAGACGGCCGTCCGCCTCGTGGGTCTCAGCGGCGATGATTAGCTCATGGACCTCGTTGGCGAACCGGGCCCGTTGCATACCCGTGGTAGCCCGCGCGTTTCCGGGGTCGATGGCGAGGGCGACCTCGAAGGCTTCCGTGGCCGCTGCACCGTCGCCGAGCACCAGGGCCTGGTCGCCACGAGCGAGAAAATCGCCAAGTGCTTCGCCGGCTCCGGCCGAAACTGCTGTCAGCCGCCCGGTCGCTTCACGGTATCGCTCTGCGGCCGCGGCGAAGGCGCCGTCACGAAGGGCTGCATCGCCTTCTTCTGCACGGGAGACGGCATTGGCATAGCGGTCTGGTGCCCAAACGGCCGCCGCCTGCTCTTCGAGCCTGGCCTGAACCTGGAGGTACTCGCCGAGGGCGTCTTCGGCTGCCTGTTTGTCGGCCGCCGACGGCGGCGGCGCTGGGGGAGCAGTAGAGCTGTCGACATCTGTCCGCGGCGGTCCTTCCGCCATACGCCCGCTCGACTGCTGAGGCGCTTCGGCAGCGGGGACCGTGTCCTCGGGAGCCCCCACCCGGGTGGGTTCTTGGCTGACATAATCGGGCAGCACCAGAAAGACACCCAGTATGACGGCCAGTATGAGCAGAAAAGACGGAACAATGTATGTCGCTGGAAGATGCGGCGTTCTTGGCTGCGGCGGACGGGCGGGTTCGGTCTCATGGACAGGCGTATGCGGAGCCAGTGGGGTCGGCATCATGGTCCCCCACGGTGCCCCGGCTGGCGGAGGTTGTGTCAGGTTGGAGTCTGTCTGTGCGTAGGGTGCAAGTTGGGCGGCGAGCGCGTGCATGGATGCGGGTCGCTCTGCTGGTTCCGGGGCCAGCATGCGCAGCACCGCGTCGTGCAGGCCATCCCCCGGCCTCGCGCCCTGGGCGCCGGGTGCCTCCGTGATTCCCGGTGGGTGACCGTGGAGAAGCTCGTACAAGAGCACACCACAGGCGTAGATGTCATCCGCCGGCTGCGGCGGCTCACCGAGCTTCTGCTGAGGGCTCATGCTGTGGGGCGAGCCGCCCCCGGACAGGAGGGCTTCCCCCGGACCGGGATGCAACACGGCCGCGATGCCGAAGTCCAGCAACAACGGCTTTCCAGCCCGGTCGACCATGACGTTCGAGGCTTTCACGTCCCGGTGAATGATGCCGAGGGTGTGAGCATAACCGAGTGCCTCGACCACGGGAATCAGCATGGAGACGATGTCGCGGGGCGGAGCACCCCTGAGACGGTCCACGCTCTCGCCTTCGATGAGCTCCATGGAAATGAAGGCACGTTCACCAGCCCGGTGGAAGTCGTACACGCGGACGATGTTGGAATGCACGAGACGCCTGGTGTTCCGGCACTCCCGTCGAAGCAGCTCCAGAATCTCGGGCCGTGCCGAGAGTTCGGCACTGATCACCTTGATGGCGACCTGTTCCTGCAGCTCGTTGTCCCAGGCAGACCAGACTTCACCCATGCCGCCTGCGCCCAGACGGACAGTGAGGCGGAAGCGAGAAGAGATCACCTCACCCGGTCGGAGGGACTGCATCATATCCGGTTACTGCGCTGCTACGGCGTGTGCCGGGCGGGCGCAGACACAGGTTGGTCGTTCGCAGGAGACGGCGCGAAGCCGGTCTCAGCTGCGAAAATCTGCTTTAGCAGGCGCCGCCACTCACGGTACTGCTCCTCTGCGGATCCCTGGAGCCGGATAGTGCGCCCTTCCACTTCGACCACCATGGGCGCCATGTCCAGGCCAAAAGACTCGTTCAGCTCGCGAATGACATCGGCGTGGATTTTAGCGTCCTCGGAGTATTGCATGCCCGTGCTAAAGGACTGCACGCCACCCGCCACCAGCAGGCTGCTGACGGTTGGCGAGGTGCTGTCACCGCCCGCGATTTCGTAGGCAATGGCGGCCGCGATCGCGGCAACGCCTGCGAGCTTGCGGTTGCGCGCCTTGCGCTTGAGCTCTCGCTTGGCGTTGGCTTCTTCAAGATACGACATCCTCCAGTCCACGTAAGGATCCCACATTTCGTCGTAGAAGCGGCCGTAGTAGTCATTCACGGTGTCGATGAGCATATGATCCCGTTCGCGGATCTGCATGACGCGCGCCATCATCGGGTCCCCGTCCGCCGGGAGACGATAGAGCTTGACGGTCCCGCCGTCCTCCTCGCGCAGATAGTCCTTGAACGCGTCCGGAGCGACATCGGCTGCGAACTTCAGCTTCGAAACCTCACGGATCCGCGCCAGCTCCTTGGGGGTGAGCTGCTGCTTGCGATCAAGGAGGTCGTTGCTGAAGGCATTGTAAAAATCCTGGTAGGGATCCGTGTGACCTTTGCGCAGGTTGCTGTAGGACTGCTGATTGGCGACCGTTTCATATTCCTTCGAGAACCAGACATGGCCTGCGGCATCCTCCACGTACATCCGCACCCGCAGCTCTTCCCCGTTGGACTCCAGTATTGTGCCCCGGACCTTGATTTCGGCGCCGTCGGAATCACTCGGCACTACCCTGACAGCACCCCAGTACCCGGTGAGCTGAAGCGTGTTCTTGAGATGGAACGGCACATAATGGGCTTCCGCTTTTTTCAACTCCGGGTGGTAGCC